>JACRLO010000007.1 GCA_016235245.1 Nitrospirota bacterium
CCAATGCCAGTCCATACACCAAGCCCCAGCGCTACGATAAGTACAACGAGAACCACTGCAACCATCGCTACAGTCTTATATTCGCGGGCAAGAAACGCATATGCACCTTCCTTTATTGCATTGGAAATCTCCTGCATCTTGGCATTCCCCGCATCCTGCTTTGAAACCCACATTGCGGTCATGACAGCGTATATAACGCCCAATACGCCGCAACCTAAAGCAAATAAAATAGTCGAACTCATCAAATTCCTCCTTTAAATTAGGGTTTAGTAACTGGCGTTTTGAAAATCGTGTTAGTATTTACAATCCGACCGAATAATGCAAATTATAAATATTTATGGTAAAGCAAGAAATTCTTATTAGTATTATTTATCCGGGGTATTTGTCAGATATATAGTCTTTCAGGTAGTGGTTCTCTGCCCTGAGATCTGATACCTGGGCCTTTACCACATCTCTGATGGATAACATGGCAACGATCTTTGTATTTTCGACAATGGGTAAATGCCTTATCCTGTTTTTGATCATGATTGTTGTGACATAGCAGAGGTCATCGTCGATCTCGGATATAATAAGGTTTGTGGTCATGACCTCGCTCACCTTTATATCCTTGAAGAGGACATTGCCCTTTCTTGTCCAGGACTTCAGCACATCCCTTTCGGTAAACATTCCGACCGGCTTATCGTTGTCAACGACTATCAGCGCGCCGACCTCATTTTCGACCAGCTGGTAAATCGCATCTGCAACTGACTTATCCTTGTCAATCGAGATGATGTTTGAGTTAATCGGCCCTAAGATCTCTTTTACCATCATGGCGCATCACCTGCCCTTTCGTTTCGACGTTAAACCCGTTTCATTTCTCTGCCCGAGTATTTTGCGTAGACAAGGGCAGTTGTCCTGTAAACCATGTGAGCCATCTTCGAAAAAGGCGCATAGGCAAAAAGGAAGAAGACTGAAACAAGGTGGATAAAATAAACCGGATAAGCAGCCATCCTGACATGCGTCAGTCTGAGTACTTCTGACAAGATTCCGGTCACCACAATTGACGTGATAACGCTGATAAAGAGCCAGTCATAATAGCTGCCCTGTCCAGCCTTTTCCGCATTTTTTCTTCTATTGGTTATCACCTGAAGTATGCCGGCAAGGAGAACTACCGCGCTGATATTGCCGAGGATCTTCATCGGGTCATAGAGCGGATAGGGGGATTCGCCAAAGTTCAGCCAGAATGTTCTCTGAATTCCAAAAAACTCATGACCATACAGATAGGCAATCGCCCAGGTCGTTGTTATAGCCAGACCAACAAATCCGAAGAAAACAAACATATGGGTTTTGGATCTGTCATTGGTTACTTCGCATTGCTCAAACCGTTTATGGGTCATAAATTCAAAGACCGTCTCAAGGATCATGGCGATCATGGGGCCCTTTACCTTCTTCTGCCAGGGGTTTGAACTCACCTCGATATTCTTTGTGAGATCCTTCCAGTATTTCGTCACTCCCATAAAAAAGCCGAAAACGGCAAAAAGCGCTGCAGCGCTGAAAATAACATCAATATACGGGACTCTCATGAATTTCTCGGCATACACAATCTCGCCTTCAGGAAAGAAGGAGTTGCCCTGAATCATAAGTGCCGCAAAAAAAATAATAATCGGAACTGCGAGAAGACCGAGCAGCGCCTTGGGGCTCGCAACAGCCTTGCCCATGAAGCCAGGTGTTGCATAATGCTCTATGCTCAGCTTTCTGACCGCACCCAGCACTTCGCCTGGTTTTGCGCCTCTTGGACAGTATGCAGTACAGTCGCTGCACTGGTGGCAGAGCCAGACATCCGGATTGCTGATAAGACGGTCCTTAAGCCCCCACTGCGCTGCGATCATCTCTTTTCTCGGAAAGGGATTGTCTTCCGGCGTAACATTGCATACCACGGAGCAGGTTGCACACTGGAAACACTTCTTTACTGATTCGCCGCCTGCAGCGATGATATCGTTTATGAAATTGACATCAGGTTTTATAATCTGCTCTGCCATATATTTCTTCCTCCTGTAAATGCGTTTTTAGAAACCCTTGAACGGATTGGGGCCCACTTCATCGATTCTCTTCATAAAGTCATCGATCATTGCGGGCAGCTTGTCATACTCGGATATGGCCACCTGCATAAGCTGGCACCGGTCTGCCTCAAGCTGGAGTTTGCTGAGCGTCTCCTGGAGCTTTTCGAAGCGATAATTTGCGAGTTCGCTGCCTTTTACAAAATGGCACTGATAATTCTCGCCATATTTGCAGCCAAGCAGGATCAGACCGTCAATACCTCTTGACAGGGCGTCCGTAACCCAGACCAGGTTGGTAGAGCCGAGACACCTGACCGGTATGATCCTGACCGAAGGATGAAGCTTCATCTTCTTTATGGCTGCGCTGTCGAGTGCGGGGTACGCATCGTTTTCGCATGCCAGGACAATGACGCGGTACCCTTCATCAGGGACGTCAATACCCTTTATCATAGATCCAACGATATCAACACTGAAATCCTTGAACGATACAATCCTTTCAGGGCATGCACCCATGCATGTGCCGCAGCGTCTGCAGCGGTTAAGGTTGTATTTCGGGATACCCTTCTCGTCTTCGTCGATAGCGCCGAAAGGACACTCTTCAGTGCAGCGCTTGCAGGCTGTACACTTGATCAGCATTGGATCAGGGAATGTGGTATCCCATGCCCTTGGATGAACTGCCATGCCTTTTGCCACATGCTCAACGCACTGGATTGCCTTCAGCGCGGCACCCGCTGCATCATCAGCAGCGTCAGACATGGTCATCGGCTGCTTAACGCATCCCGCAGTATAAATACCAGTTCTTCTGGTCTCGTATTGGAAGCAGATAAAATTGGAATCTGCAAATCCGTATGCTCCTTCAAGCGTCGGGATCTCTGGCCCCTGGCGATAGGTAAGGTTCAATATAGAATCGGGTTTCGGCGTTTCCTCAAGAAAGGCCTTCTTCGCGTCGTCGCCTTTCTTGCCGACCGCGGTAAGCGCATCATAGTATTCCTGGGTAGCTCTTGTTGCAGGCACAATGCCGGTCGCCAGCACAACAAGGTCAGCTTCGACCTTTATCTTTTCGCCAAGCAGAGTATTTTCGGCCTCCACAAAGAGGTTGCCGTTTCCGGCATCAGTAATCGCCGTTACATCACCCTTGGTCAGGAGCACCCCGGGGTCGTTCTGCATATTTTTATAAAAGAGCTCGGTCTGACCCGGGGTCCTGATATCTTTATAGAAAATCATCGCAACAGCGTCGCTGCTCTTTTCTCTCACATATTTTGCCTGCTTGAGTGACGTGCCGCAGCAAAAGGAAGAACAGTAAGGAAGATGATCAGCGTCTCTGGACCCTGCGCACTGGATAAAGGCCACATTCTTTGCCTCTTTGCCGTCAGAAGGTCTGGTGATCTTGCCCTTCTTTGCAAGCTCTTCCATCTGTACGTTGGTGATAACATTCGGATGGCCGTAGCCGAGATGTCCAAGCTTTGTGGCATCATAGGGCTTCCAGCCTGCTGCCATGACAAAGGCACCGACCTTGATCGTCTGGCTGGTGCTGTTTGTCTTCAGCGTCACATCGAAGAGTCCTGGCTGGCCGTCAGTCTTTTCCACAATGGTTGACTTATATATCGTAATGTCAGGGTGAGCTTCCAGTTCCTTGATCTTATCGAAAATCCTCGGCTCATCAAGTTTATCATAAGGGTAAACCCGCGGCGTTTCCTTATAGAGCTTTGCTGACCAGCCGCCAAGTTCCGCCTCTTTTTCGACGAGAATAACCTTGTATCCGGCATTAGCAGCCTCAAGCGCTGCGGTGATGCCGGTGATGCCGCCGCCGACCACCATAATGGTATTGCTCAGGTCCTCAAGAATATTCGGCGTCGGCACATCGCCCTTCTGCACCTTGATAACGCCCATCTTCATATAGTCTTCGGCTACAGACTGTGTGTCTTCGGTCTGTGGCTCCATGGTCCATGCAATGAACTCTCTGAGACTTACCCGTTCCGTGATCGTGCCGGGGAAATCGAACTCCTCGAACTTTACACGAGGAGAGCAGGCCCCGACAACAATGCAGTTCGTACCCTCTTTGATGTCATTATTTATCATTTCAAGACCGGCCGGGCCGCAGAGTATGTCGTGTTCCTTGACAGCCTCGGCAGGAACCTTTGCGCCGCCGGCTGTGGCCTTTTTCAGTTCATCCACATTGATGGCTTCCCCGATGCCGCAGCCTTTACATATATATACGCCGATTTTCTTTTCCATTCTGAATCCTACCTCCTTGCGCTCTGAATGCTTTTTATTGCGACTCCTGTTGCATCCTGCACTGACCGGGCAACGTCAACAGGACTCTTGAGCGTTCCGACTGCGTACATACCCTTTTTCAGGGAAGCTGCAGCAACAAAACCATCAGGCGTGTATGAGATGTCTCCCGGTATTTTTGCAGTCTTGGTCGAGGGGACCATGCCTGCAGCTAGCACGACCATATCGAACTTCACCTTGATCTTCTTGCCGGCCATGATGTCTTCAACTTCGACAATCAAATCCTTTGTCTCCGGATCTTCCGTAATGCCCGCGACCTTCCCCTTGGTGAAGGAGACATTCGGATCTTCCTTGACCTTCCAGTAAAACTGCTCGTATCGGCCCGGCGTTCTCAGGTCTATGTAGAAGATCCTGGCCTTGGAATCCTTATACTGCTCCCTGAGGTATGTTGCCTGCTTCATGGATGCCATACAGCAGATATAGGAGCAATACGGCAGGTGGTTCTCGTCGCGTGAACCGGCACACTGCACAAATGCTATGTTCTTAGCCGGCTTGTTGTCTGAAGGCCGGAGGATCTTTCCGCCTGTCGGGCCATTGGGCGATGCAAGCCTCTCCATCTGCATATTGGAAATAACATTGGCAAGTTTGCCGCCACCGAGATTATCGAGCTTTGAAATATCATAGATATCCCAGCCGGTTGCCATTACAATCGATCCCACATTTACGTTAAGAGTCTGAGGTTTCATATCAAGCTCTATAGCACCATACTTGCATGCCTCAGCACATTTACCACAGGATGCACCCTTGCAGTTCTTTTCATCGATCGCATAGAGAAATGGAAATGCCTGGTTATGGGTAATGTAGGCCGCCTTCGTCTTATTCAGGCCAAAGTTGAAGTCGTTGGACATTTCTACCGGGCAGGCCTCTGCGCAGGCATTACATCCGACGCACTTGTCATTAACAAACCGCGGGCTCAACTTGATCGTTACATCATAGTTGCCTTCCTGGCCGGAGATCTTCTCGACCTCTGCAAGTGTATAGAATGTTATGTCGCCACTGTTTTTTACTCTCTTATAGTTCATTTCAAGGCCGCAATTGGGGGGGCAGAGCTTCGGGAAATACTTGTTCAGTTGAGTAACTCTTCCGCCAAAGTACGGCGTTTTCTCTACAATGATAACCTCGAAACCGGCCTCAGCAGTCTCAACTGCCGCTGTCAGGCCGCTAAAGCCTCCGCCGATCACCAGGACTTTTTTATGTTCTGTCATGTGTATCCTCCTTGAGGCAGTAATTCTCTGCATATTTCGAAAAAGACATATTGCAACGCACAAAATATTTTTTTGCGCCCTGCAATATATTTTTGACAGTAGAAAAAAAGGGGGAGGGCATTGCCCTCCCCCTTGTAAAATTAATCTACGATCTGAACATAGGGAACTTTCTTCATTTCCCAGGTATTCTTTTCAGCATCATACTTTGAGTTGACAAAGCATTTCCAGTTAGCGTCATCGATCTTATCGAAGTCGCCCCTGTAGTAGTACCCAGGGTATCTGGACTCTTCCCTGAAGAGGATGTGACGGGCATGTGCCTCAACAGAAAGGATTCTGTGGAAGTTCTCCCAGCATCTCATCAGCTCATGCAGGTTTGAAGCTGCCATTTTATTGGCGTCTTCCTTCAGCATTTCGAGGAGCTTGAGACCCTCATCCAGCATGGTCTTTGAGGTCATATACCATGTGGAGATGCCGCCAAAGTACTCGTCAGCGATCTTCTGAAGCCTGGTCTGAAGCATCTTCGGCCTGATGTAGTGAGGATTGACGAAAGGATCTGTTGAAACAGTCTTGTATTTCTCGTAGGTCTCGAACGGGAGATACAGGTCTGCTGCGATCTGATCAGCGGTCTCTTTGATCGCCGGTTTGTAATCGGCATTATCAAGGAGGAACGCCAATGCTGACTTGGCTGCAATCCTGCCCTCTGCGTGTGAGCCTGAGGAGAATTTGTGGCCTGATGCACCGCAGATATCACCAGCCATGAAGAGGCCGGGGACAGTGGACATCCTGTTGTAACCCCAGTGATAGTGGTCAGGTGAACCAAGATCATCAGGTCCGCTGCACCAGAAACCTGCGCAGCCTGCGTGTGAACCGAGGAGATACGGCTCTGTCGGCATGATTTCTGAAGGCTCCTTGTCCGGCTCTACGTTCTTGCATGCCCAGAGGCCTGCCTGTCCGATAGCCATATCGAGAAAGTCTTCCCATGCCTCAGCTTCGAGGTGCTTGACCTTCTTTGCGCCTTCCTTTTCGCCGAGCTTCTCCTTGAAGGTAGCGTTAATAGCTGCCATTGCATCGTCGGTCCTCATAAGGATCGGGCCCTTGCCTGCCTTCATATCCCTCATCATGAGGTGGTTACGAATAGCGGTGCCGAGAGCGTGTGGATTAACATACTTTTCAGTATATTTTGCCTGTGCGTCGGCAAGGCCTTCAGCGTTTGCGCAATAGTCTTCACCAAGGGCGTTGGTTGCCTTTGCCTTGAAGAAGAGGAACCATGCGCCAACCGGGCCGTACCCGTCCTTGAACCGCGCAGGGACGAACCTGTTTTCCATCATGGTCAGCTCAGCACCAGCCTGGAGGCCGAGTGCATAGCCTGAACCTGAGTTCCATACAGGGTACCAGGCTCTGCCCTGGCCTTCCTGAGTGGATCTCGGCCTGAATACGTTAACTGCGCCGCCTGAAGCATTGACCATAACCCTCGCCTTGAAGATATAGATCTTGTTCTCACGGACGCTGAAGCCTGCAGCTGCTGCAACCCTCTTGGGGTCGTTGGCATCGTGATAGAGCTTTACGATAAAGACTCTTTCAAAATGGTTCTGCGCGCCGCCTGTTGCAACCCTGTTGAACTCGAGGGCTCTTTTTGCAGCCTCTGCAACGATAACCTTGTAGGATTCGCCGTTGATCATGATCTGCCACTTGCCTGAACGGACCGGCTTGCCGCCGTCCTTCAGGAGAGCCTTACCTGCATCTCTTGCCTGGAAGCCGTCGAGGGAGAATCCGTCGTCGCCCATCTTCCAGATCGGAAGACCCCATTCCTCGAAGAGCTGGACTGAGTCGTCAACGTGCCTTCCAAGGTCATACACAAGGTCTTCCCTGATGATGCCCATAAGGTCGTTCCTGACCATCTTTACGTAATCGGCAGGATCATTCTCGCCCATATAGGTATTGATAGCCGACAGACCCATTGCAACAGCGCCGCTTCTGTCTGTTGCTGCCTTGTCGACCATGGTGATCTTTATTCCCTTCGGGGTTGCCCAGCGTGCAGCCTCAAATGCTGCGCCGCAACATGCCATTCCGCCGCCGATGAGAAGGATATCGGTCTCGATCTCAACGACTTCCGGCTTTGCACAAAATGAAAAATTACAGGTTTCCTTTTCCATGTATTATCCCTCCTTATTTCTTGACGGTGGGCATTACTTTGCCCGCGCCCTGATGTGTAAAGAAACCTGGCTGCTTAAGCTTAGCCATGTCAGCCTCCGGCCTCCCTGCATACGGATCAATAGAGCCTTCTGCAGTCAGTCTGATCGGGAACTTGAATCTCTTGAGGGACCCGTTCCTGAACTTGATCGTCCACATAATGGAGTCAGTACCTCTCATCGGGATAACATTTCCTCCCAGGGGTGAAAAGTCCTGATAACCTCTGACTTCGATCGCCTGTTGAGGGCAGATCTTTACACAGTTGTAGCACTCCCAGCACTGTTCCGGCTCCTGGTTGTATGCCTTCATGAGATCCCTGTTAAGGGCCATGAGGTCATTAGGGCAGATGTACTGGCATGCTGTCTTGTCCTGCGCTTTGCAACCGTCGCACTTTTCTGTGATAACAAAACTTGGCATTGCTTGAACCTCCTGAAAAAATTTTTGAGACTTATATTAAGCCTGAAAGACAGGCTTTGCAAACCAAACGGATTTACTTGCCGAGACTCTGATAATACTTGATCAGAATTTCTGCCACTTCAGGACGCGAAAATTCTTTGGGCGGCGCAATACCGTTGCCCAACATTTCACGGACCTTTGTGCCTGAAAGCAGAACGAAGTCTTCTTTTTTATGGTCAGGTGCTTCACACATCATAACGACCTTGTCCAGTTTCTTCGAGTATGCGGTATGGTCAGCCTTGAAGATCTCGATCTTCAGTGCACCTGCAGGGACCTCATTGTCAAAGATGGTCTGCGCATCAAATGCACCGTAGTGATCACCTACACCTGCGTGGTCACGACCGACAATGAAGTGGGTTGCGCCCATGTTCTGACGGAAAACAGCATGCAGTACACCTTCACGCGGGCCGGCATAAAGCATATCGAAACCATAACCGGTAACCATTGCACTGTTTTTGGGGAAGTACAGTTCGACCATTTTACGGATCGCAGCATCGCGAACAGGTGCCGGGATATCTCCCGCCTTCAATTTACCGAGCAACATGTGAATAACCAGACCATCACAACCTAAACGCTTCATTGCCATGTGACAAAGTTCTTCGTGGGCCAGATGCATCGGGTTACGGGTCTGGAAAGCGACAACCTTCTTCCAGCCGCGTTCAGCGATTTCGTTACGAATTTCGACTGCGGTACGGAATGTGTCCGGAAACTCATCCTGGAAGTATGAGAAGTTCAGCACTTTGATTGGGCCGGAAATACAGACTTTGCCCTGGGCGTTAAATGCGTCAACACCCGGATGGGCTTCACCAGCCCTGGGACGGTAGACCTTTTCAGATATCAGCGCCATATCTGCATCGCTGAATTCTTCAACTGCTTCTACGTCCATAACGGCCAACACAGGATTCCCTTCAACGTTTGGATCTTTCAGGGCAATACGGTCACCGGCCTTGATCGCGCCGGCATCCTTAACCAGGTTTAAAACCGGTGTAGGCCAGAACAGACCAGATGTTGTTTTCATATTATTGGCAACAGACAGGGCATCTGCCTTATTCATGTAGCCTGTTAACGGGTTGAAGTAACCACCGCCCATCATAACTGCATTGGCTGCAGTAGCTGAGCTCACAACAATCGAAGCCAGACCCTTTGCTTCTTTTTGCAGGGCTTCATTTTTAGCCGTGTCATATACAAATAGTGGATTTAGTTCATCTGAACCATGTGGCTTAATCAAAGACATTGCACTTCCTCCTGTTTAGGTTGTATAGGGTAATGGAAACGTTATTTCAGGTCAAGGGCATTACAGACCTTGACGAAGATCTCATCGATCGTACCTGTGCCGCCGTCAACTGATTTCAGGATATTCTTCTTGCCGTAATAATCGATCAGCGGGGCTGTCTGGGCAGTGTATACATCGAGCCTCTTTTTGATCGTCTCTTCTTTATCGTCGTCCCGCTGGAAGAGTTCGCCGCCGCACTTGTCGCAGACACCCTCTTTTTTCGGCGCGCCGAAAAATACATTGAACATCTGACCGCAGGCCTTGCAGGTCCTCCTGCCGGTAAGCCTCTTCATGAGATTCTCAAGAGGCACATCAACGCTGAGAGCTGCCGTAAGGGACATGCCGAGCTTTGCCAGCATCGCATCAAGGGCTTCAGCCTGCGTTGTATTTCTGGGGAATCCATCAAGGATGTACCCGGCCTTGCAGTCATCCTGCTTAAGCCTCTCCTCAACCATGCCCAGCACAACACTGTCAGGCACAAGCTCTCCCTTATCCATAACAGCCTTGGCCGCATTGCCAAGTTCAGTGCCTGCAGCAACAGCCGCCCTCAACAGATCGCCCGTTGATATCTGCGGTATGGCGTTCTTCTCTATGATCTTCTTTGCCTGCGTCCCCTTACCGGCGCCAGGCGCTCCAAGCAGTACTAACCTCATGCAGCCTCCTCATTAATTGACTGTTATTTGCTTCCAGAAAAACCACAACCGCGTGTAGACATACTACAGACAGCAGGTTGAACCTTTTGAAACCATATAACTATATAGCCCGGCATTTTTTTTAGTCAAATTCATATTTTTGATACGCAGATAAGAATTATTTATTTTCGGGCTTATTTAACAAACAAATGACATTAAAAACAGCACCTGGAGCCGATTAGAGGATTGATTTCAAATACGTATGGAGTTTCTCCATTGCCCTGCCCCTATGGCTCAACTCATCCTTCTCTGAATCAGCCATTTCGGCAAAAGTCCTGTCATGCCCCGTGGGGTAAAAAATAGGGTCATAACCAAACCCATTATAACCTTTCGGTTTCTCCGCGATCCTGCCTCTCACATATCCGGTAAAAGTCCTGCACGTCCCATCAGGAAGGGCAAATACCATACAGCAGACAAACCTGGCCTGCCGCTCCTCATTATTTGTAACCGCTCTCATCTGCCTGAGCATTTTTTTTACATTCTTCGCGTCATCAGCACCTTCCCCGGCATACCGGGCAGAGAAGACCCCGGGGGCATTATTGAGGAATTTCACTTCAAGCCCCGAATCATCCGCAAGGGACGGACAGCCGGTATAGCGCGCTACGGCAAGGGCTTTTTTTTTGGCGTTCGCCCGAAACGTCAGTCCATCTTCCTCGACTTCGGGACATCCGGGAAAGGCATCGAGGGTCTTGAACGTGATTTTATGACCGGGAAACATCCTTTTCATCTCCTCGACCTTTTTTCTGTTCCTTGTTGCCAGCACGATATTCATAAGAAGTCGTCCCCTTTCTTTATTGAGAGAGCATGCTATTGTATGTTAATTATTGAAAAATATTAAAGGGTTTTGTTAGTATTGCAAATGTCCGAGGAACCGAGAAGGGCTGGGCTCCTTCTGAGAACAGCCGCAAAAATCCTTGATCTCATTCTTATTGCAGCAGTAATCGAAGTTATACCGAGGGCCGGTTTTCTTGCCGGTTTGGCCTATCTGCTCCTGGGCGATGGCCTGTTCGACGGCAGAAGCCTTGGGAAAAAGCTGATCCGACTGAAGGCAGTTTCCATAAATGCTCTTCAGCCCTGTACCTTCCGGGAAGCTCTGCTGAGAAACAGCACCCTCGGCCTGGGATATATTCTATGGCTCGTACCATGGATCGGCTGGATCGCCCTCCCGGTGATAGCAGCAGTTGAGTTTATTCTGATCCTCGGAAATAAAGAGGGCAGACGCCTGGGCGATGAGATCGCCGGGACAACCGTAATCGAACGTTAAACCTACTTTGAGGAGTTGACATGTTTTTTCATAACATACTTGGAATGTTTTCAAATGACCTTGCTATCGATTTGGGGACGGCAAACACCCTGGTATACGTAAAAGGAAGGGGCATCGTCTGTGACGAGCCCTCTGTTGTCGTCATCAGAAAAGACAACCGCAAGACCATTGCGGTGGGAGCAGAGGCAAAAAAGATGCTCGGTAAGACGCCGGCGAATATCATGGCGATCAGGCCGATGAAAGACGGTGTCATTGCTGACTTCGACGCCACCGGCGAAATGCTGAAATACTTCATCAAGAAGGTCCATAACAGGCGGAGTTTTGTCTCGCCGAGGGTTATCATCGGTGTTCCGTCAGGCATTACTCAGGTTGAGCAGAGGGCGGTCAAGGACGCGGCAGAGGCCTCAGGGGCCCGTGAAGTTTACCTGATCGAAGAACCGATGGCAGCGGCAATCGGCGTCGGCCTTCCTGTGGGGGAGCCCTCAGGCAACATGATCGTTGATATCGGCGGCGGCACGACTGATGTGGCTGTCATCTCTTTGGACGGCGTCGTCTATAGCAAGGCCGTTCGCGTAGGCGGGGACAAGATGGACGAGGCGATCATGGCCTATATAAAAAGAAGATACAACCTTATGATAGGCGAGACCACAACCGAGCAGATCAAGATAAATATCGGCTCCGCCTTCAGCGCGGGTGGTCCTGATAAGCGCGTCATGGATATCAAGGGCAGGGACCTGATCTCGGGCATCCCAAAGACGATCACCATAAATGAGGATGAGATCCGCGAGGCACTGTCTGAACCGACCAACATTATCCTCGACACGATCAAGGCAGCGCTTGAAAATACACCGCCTGAGCTCGCAGCCGACATTGTTGACCGGGGCATTGTACTTGCCGGAGGCGGAGCACTTCTGCGCGGCCTTGATATGCTTATCAAGCAGGAGACGAATCTGCCGGTCATTGTGGCCGAAAATGCGCTCACCGCTGTTGTACAGGGGGTCGGCAAGATGCTCGACGAGTTGGAGCTGCTCAGAAGAATCGCAATTAACTGATTACCAGAAATGTAATGTTCAGAAAAAAGGCTGCTCTTTTCCTTATCATTGTCATTGTCCTTTTTTCCTTCATGACCTACCAGAGCAGAAAGGGATATTCTCTCATGGATAATCCTGCATCCTTTATCCTTAACGGTGCATCCTCTGCCATCACCTCGGTTGTTGACGCTTTCAAACGCCCCTTCCAGCTTATCGCACTCAGAGATGCAGACAACAGGTCTCTGCAAAAAAAAGCAGATGAGCTCATGGTCGAACGCATGAAATACCAGGAAGCCCTGCTCGAAAATAAGCGTCTGAAGGAACTGCTCAAGCTCAAAGAAAGTCATAAAGACACGATAGCTGCGGCAAAGATCATAGGCAGGGGCACGAGCCACTGGACACATACCTTTATCCTCGATAAAGGGCTGCAGGACGGCATAACAAAAGACTCGACCGCCATTACACCGAAGGGCCTCGCAGGCAAGATATTCAATGTCTCTGATTCGTTTTCGAGCGTCCTGCTCCTGACAGACATAAACTTTTCAGCAGCAGTCAGGCTCCAGGAAAGCCGAAAAGAGGGGATATTGTCCGGTACCGGAACAGGCAAGACCGTCATTAAATACATGCCGCCGGAACATGAAGTCAAAGAGGGAGATATTGTGGTCACCTCAGGGCTTGATCTGCTCTTCCCAGCGGGTATTCCGGCAGGATATGTATCAAAGGTCAACAGGCAGGGCTCCGGCCAGTTCCAATATATCGAGGTCGTTCCATTTGTTGATAACGCAAGCATAGAAGAAGTCCTGATCATTAAATGAACTACCTGCTCTGGGCATCGGCCTTTTTCATCGCTTTTTTGCTGCAGGTAAAGATTTCACTTCTTTCCGTATCGCCTAATATCACGGCGCTCCTGGCCTATTACATCGGCATAAAATACGGCCAGAACAAAGGTGTGATTTGCGGTCTCCTGATCGGGGCGATCGAAGACAGCCTCTCAGCGCCTATTCTCGGCCCTAATATGTTAGGCAAGGGCCTGGTAGGTTTTTCCTCCGCCTTTTTTATTTCCGGCGGGATCTTCGTATGGACGCCGCTGTTAGGCATGCTCGGCCTTGCCCTCCTCACCGTTATCGACAACTCGGTTGTCTTTCTTTCGCTCAGCATTTTTGACAAAACTCCGACCAACCCGGCCTCTGCGCTATTCATCACGATCATGCAGGCGCTTTTAAACTCGGCGGCGGGAATGGTCATAAAACCGGCTCATGCAGACTGAAAAAACAGGCACAGAAAAGATCATTCTCATCAGTTACCTGCTCATTGCAGGGTTCGTGGTCGTCCTGCTCAGGCTTTGGCAGCTCCAGATCCTGCAGGGGAACGAATTAAGAAAGATATCAGAATCGAACAGACTTCGTGTTATCGGCGTGCCGGCGCCCCGGGGCATTATCTTTGACAGAAACAGAGTTCCCCTCGTAAAAAATACCCCCTATTTCTGCGCCTCCGTAATACCCCAGGAATTCAACAAAGGCAATCTCGCGGCCCTGTCTCAACTCCTGAACGTTTCGGAACCTGAGCTGTATGACAGGATCACGCGCAAGGCTGCAAGCCCTTTTACCCCTGTCCGCTTAAAGGAAGGCCTCAGCTTTAGCGAGATCAGCGTCATCGAAGCGAGACGTTCCGATTTCCCGGGCCTTATGATCGAGGTAGAAACGAGCAGGGAATATATGTATGGAAGCGTGGGGTCTCATCTGATCGGGTACCTCGGGAAACTGAATCCGGCCCAGTCGACCGACCCGAGTTTCAGGGATGTTCCTCCTGAGGCGTTCATCGGGCAGTGGGGAGCCGAAAAGCTCTATGATAAAACTCTCCGCGGGACTGCGGGGCAACGGATCATAGAAGTCGATGCAGTGGGCAGAGAGATACGGCTTCTATCCGAGACAGCGCCGGTTAAAGGCTCTGATCTTGACCTGAGCATTGACATTGCGCTTCAGAGAGAAGCTGAAAAGGCATTTGAAGGAAGGGCCGGCGCCCTCGTTGCGCTCAAGACTGATACAGGCGAGGTTCTCGGCCTTGTCAGCTCCCCTTCGTTCGATCCTAACCAGTTCTCCAAAGGCGTAAGCTACGGTGACTGGAAAGCCCTTATGGAAGACAAAAAAATTCCGATGCTCAACAGGGCGATTCAGAGCCAATATCCCCCTGGTTCAACCTTTAAGATCCTGACTGCTATCGCGGCCCTTGAAGAAGGCGCTATCGATACCAGCACAACAGCCGACTGCAGGGGCGGACTGAATTATGGGAAATGGCGTTTCGGCTGCTGGCAAAAGAAAGGCCACGGGACTGTCTCCATTCATCGCGCCCTTGTAGAGTCCTGCGATGTCTTCTTCTATGAGACCGGAAAACGTGTCGGCTTTGACAAGGTCCACGACTATGCCATAAAGCTCGGCCTCGGCGCCGAGACCGGAATAGAGCTCGGCAAGGAGAGAAAAGGCCTGATCCCGAATTCAGAATGGAAGCTCGAACATAAGAAGTCCGCGTGGTTTCTCGGTGAAACGTTTATCAATTCAATTGGACAGGGCTATGTTTCGGTAACTCCGTTACAGCTCGCGGTCATGATGAGCTCAGTTGCAAACGGAGGTTCCGTTTACAAGCCTCTTATCCTCAAAAATGCTGTCCCGGAGCTTATTCGAAAAGTAGAACTCAGACAGGAAACCCTTGATATTGTAAGGGACGCTCTCAAAGGTGTTGTCAATGAGCCGGGAGGGACCGGTGCTGCTGCCAGATCGTCCATGGCAACCGTAGGCGGCAAGACAGGAACGGCACAGGTCGTCGGCCTCAGAAAAGACTCGAAATTTCTCTCGGAGAAATTCCGGGACCATGCATGGTTCGTCTCCTTTGCACCCGTCGAAAAACCGGAGATCGCCATGGCGGTCTTTGTAGAACATGGCGGCCATGGCGGCAGCGCAGCCGCTCCCATCGCAAAAAAAGCTCTCGAAGCCTATCTCCTGTCTCCGGAAAAGAAGAAGGAACTGCTCAATGTTCAGAATTGACCGGAGGTTCCTGCAGAATTTCGACTGGGTGACCTTTTTCACGATCATCGTTATTTCGATCATAGGGATCATGACCATCTTCAGTGCCACGCGGCAGCCGGGTGATGCGCCGCAGGCCTCTTTTTATCTGAAGCAGATCGTATGGCTTCTGATCAGTATCTGCGCGCTCATCGTCATAGTCAGCTTTGATTATATCTGGCTCGGGAGGATTGCCCTGCCCCTCTACATAACCGGCATTTTTCTTTTAGTTATTGTACTTGTTTCCGGCAGGACCGGCATGGGCGCACAACGGTGGCTCAGCCTTGGCTTTTTTTCATTTCAGCCCTCTGAATTTTTCAAGCTCATATTCATCATCATGCTTGCGGGCTATTATAGTCTGTCACGGGATGCGCTGCATGCCATGTCCCTTATGCGGGTTTTCTTCATGATCGTATTTCTGCCGTTTCTGCTGCTCTTCAAACAGCCTGACCTCGGCACGGCCATTGTCGTCCTGCTGATCTTTTCATCCGTTTCCCTCGCAAAGGGGTTCCAGAGAAAACTTCTCGTAACGCTCGTGGTTATAGGGCTCGTCTCGCTTCCTTTTGTCGGCAATATCGCCTGGACAGGGTTGAAGGACTACCAGAAGAACCGTCTAATTGCCTTTATCGATCCACAGGCTGACCCCACAGGTATTGGCTATCACATTAACCAGTCAAAAATCGCTATCGGATCAGGGGAGTTTTCAGGGAAAGGATATCTGAAAGGAACGCAGGGGCCGTTTCGGTTCCTGCCGGAAAAGCATACTGATTTCATCTTTGCCGTATTTGCAGAAGAATGGGGCTTTACAGGTTCGTTCTTTCTTATGATCCTTTACTTAATCCTGCTCTTGCGGGGCCTCGATACGGCACGAAAGGCGAAAGACGACTTTGGGAGACTGCTGGCGCTCGGCATTACATTCATGTTTGGCATCTACTTTTTTGTAAACACCGGCATGACCCTGGGCATTATGCCGGTAGTCGGCATTCCTCTTCCGTTCATGAGCTACGGCGGAACTGCCCTGCTTTCAAACTTCATCTCAGCAGGGGTTCTGATCAGCATCAGGACGCGGCGCTTCAGCCTCTTTTATTAGGCAGGCTAAATCTGGTATAATGCTCTTCTTGATTTGAGACCGGTTTTGGGGTTAGGGATTGGTTTTTCTGATAACTCCTCAGTGGTCACTCATTACGACCTTTTTCGGCGGTGTAGCTCAGGTGGTAGAGCATGCGACTCATATTCGCAGTGTCCGGGGTTCGAATCCCTGCACCGCCACCAACTTTCCCCTTTAGTATTCAGTCCTCTTCTCCAACAATAATCAGGGGCAGACCGCAATCCGGGCATTCTCGGGCATCATGCCCGATAGGTGACCCGCAGGCCGGGCATTTCCCTTTCCCAAGCATCTCTTTTACCATCCGCAGCTCAGGGTCCAGTTCCATAAGGTATTCTTCGATCGTCTGCCGAGACCTTTCGAGATCCTCCGGAGAGACCTTCAGCTGCACCGTATCACCACAGCAACCCTTCCTGCAGCCGGCATCTGAATGGAGGCCGCACGGGATGCCTGCATCCAGGAGTACCGTCCTGAGTTCGCTCATCCAGGTCAGGTCTCCATCCATGACCTTCACCGAGTTATCGACAGCCGTCTCTTCTGTCTGCTTCCGTTGCTCCTGTGCCTTGTTGCATTCTTCAGGCGAAAGCACGATTACGCCGCAGTCCGCGCAGTTCTCGATATGCGGGAGATACTCTGCTCCGCATTCAGGACATATTTTATTTTGGTTCATGGTTTGCAATACTCCTCAATTATTTTCCCAACGAATTAATTGCAGATAGTATATTTCATTGTGCTGGCGTTCGCCAATTAGCAACTACAGGTCAGGGGGATAGAAGAACAGATTCCGCTTTAGCGATATATCACAATCTCACCGGTTTCGGCATCCTGCGCAATCCTATCCCCTCTTCTTTTTTCTCCGGAGTACAAATAATCATCCAGTGAATAGGCGACTGTCGGTCTGAGGCCTCTGCCTGCATATTCCAGTGTCTTGAACAGATACCGGATAAATGAGCCTGAATAGCGGTACCGGCGGATACAGCCCTCAATATGTTTCAGAAGCAGATCGTCAAGTCCTTGCCAGCATGATATCCTTGGGTGCTGTTCGATCCACTGATCGATAGTAAGCCTAACCAGTTTAATAATTTCCTGTTTGGCAGCTACGTTCCCTTTTTGTGCAATTCTAACCAGCGCAATGCTGATGGTATCCCGCACTTCTTTATCCTGTTTATCCGCCGGAGAGAGAAAGGTATAAAGTTTGTCCTGATATTTTTTCAGGATGATCTCAACTGCCCTTTTATCTCTGAAACATCGTGGACGCCTGCCCCTGCGTGATGACTGCCATCTTCTCTGTAATTTACGGTCCAGGGCCCTGGTAATTCTGTCCCAATCTACGCTGCCTGTTTCTGTTCTGATATTTTTCTGCGCGAAACGATAAACCTGCGGGGCATTGTGCAGTATCCAGGAACTATTAAATGTTGAGGGTTGTATCGTTTCCAGAAGACTGTTTATGGTCTTAACAGCAGCGGAAAAGTTCATGTGGCAACGAACGCCTTATCTCTGCGCCGCTCCACCATAAACACTTCTGCCTTCGCCGTAGTAGCTCTCATAAACATGCTCAAACAGGGTTGTGCATTTTAACTGATATAACGCTTTCGAATAGGCACGAGGCAGGCCATCATCAAGAACATCTTCGATCTGAATACGCACCTGTGCACGGGTTGATGATCTCGTGCGCCAGTCCAGAACAAGCAGGGCCTTCAGCCTCTCCAGCAACAACCGGGCGACCTTTCTGACCTCCTCGCGCTCTTCAATTGCCAGCTCCGGCCCCGGCCTGGTAAGTATATCGAAGATAGTCAGTTCCTCATCAGTCAGGTGCTCGCGTACATGCCGCGTCTGCTCTTCACTGAGAATCTGTGACATTGCGAGCAGTTCGCGGAAGATCTCTTCGATGTTTCGACTGCCATTGTTGTAACTCTCGATGAGTTCCTGAAACTTCGTCAGATAGTCTGTTCTGGTGCGGTTCAGCCGTACCATCCTCTCAAGCTGGGCACGTACTGCTGCCTTGAGCCGTTGAACATCTGTATTGGTCGGCTGCGTTTTTTCAAAGCGTTTCCGAAGGGCCTCAAAGTCTATAAGGGAAAGATTGACAGCCCCCATATAGGGCTCTGATTCTTCGCTAATGCGGAATGGATCAGATGCGATGGATTCATCAAGAAGCGCCTTAATACCCAGCATAACCGCTGAGATGTCCGGCGGCTCAGTCGTGCCGCGGACAACCTCGGCAATTGCACGCAGGCATGCGCTTTGTGATGCAAATTCAAAAGCAACAGGGTCAGGCTTTACCGCACGATACAATCCATTTACCAGCCCCTCCTTTGCAAGCAGCTCCCTGCGCAGATTCTCCGGCGCCATGAAACAATCTGCTGCTTGAGCAATGGCCCCTGCCCGCTCGAAATTTGCGGCCGGTATCGCTTCAATCTCTGACAGGTTTACGCCTTGGCGCAAACAAAATTCAGAAGCCTCTTTCAGCGCAGTCCGGAGTTCTGCAACCAACTCTTTCTTGTCTCGCACCGGCATTGCTCCGCCCTGACCTTTTCCGTAGATCGCCAGCGCCTTTTCGAGGGAAGCAAACACATTGGCATAGTCAACGATCATGCCGCTCTTCTTTTCGGGAAAGACCCTGTTTGCACGGGCAATCGCCTGCATCAGGGAATGGTTGCGCATGGGCTTATCGAGATAGATGGTAGAACAGCTCGGCGCATCAAAGCCGGTCAGCCACATGGCGCAGACAAATACCAGACTCAAGGGATCAGCCGGGTCTTTGAACTTTTCATCAAGCGGCTCGTCATTCATGCGCTTCCGGTGCGGTACGATATCGAGGCTGAGCTCTTTCATCTGCTCGATCTCATTCTGTCCCGGAGAAACGATCAAGGCCATGTCTGCAGTTGTCAGCACCTTCAGCCGCGCATCCAGTTCCTGTCGCCTCTCATCCGGCAGTCCTGCCGCATCCAGTTCCTTCTCGATCCGCGCTCGATCTTCCTGCCAATATTTCCTGACCTTGTCATACATACGCAATGCCGTGGCCTTATCAATTGAAACGACCATGGCTTTGCCCTGAAAGCCCCTGCCAAGAAAATGCTGCACTATGTCCTTTGCAATCACCTCAAGCCGCTCGTCCCGGGTAATAAGGTGATACTGCCTGCCGAGTTCCTGCTCCAGCCTCTTTTCAGCCTCTTCGCTCAGTTCCGCAGCTTCGACAAGTTCGTATATATCATCGTTAAGGTTTGGGTTATCCCGATGCAGTTCCGGCGTCCGCTTCTCATAAAAGAGCGGAACCGTAGCCCCATCCTCGACAGACTGCTGAAAGTCATAGATCGATACATAATCGCCGAAGACCTCGCGCGTCCGCTCTTCTCCTGCAATAAGCGGTGTGCCGGTAAAGGCGAGGAAAAGGGCATTCGGCAGTGCAGTGCGCATATTGAGCGCCAGCGTGTCGTACTGGCTCCGGTGTGCCTCGTCGGTCAGCACGATCACATCGCGTCTGTCGCAGAGGACTTCTGGCGTCTGGAACTTGTGAATGAGCGTGAAGATGTACCGATGATTTTCGGCCAATAACTGCCGAAGGTGCGCACCGCTTTCTGCATGGCAGACCTTGCTTTCTGTCTCGCTCACTGCACCGCAGGCCTTAAAGGTCCTTGCGATCTGGTCATCCAGCTCTGTGCGGTCGGTTATCACAACAAAGGTCCAGTTTCCCGGCACCTTGCGCATGATCTTCTGCGCAAAGAAGACCATCGAAAAGCTTTTGCCAGCACCCTGCGTCTGCCAAAATACTCCGCCCCTGCCATGACCTGCCTGCCTTGCATTGAGCGCTGCGATTATGGCGTTGTTCACGCCAAGCACCTGATGGTTCTGTGCCAGCACCTTTACCAGCCCGGCCTTATGCTCGGAAAAAAGTGTGAAGTTCTCGATAATATCTATCAGGCGTGCAGGTTCACAGGTCCCCCGGATCATGACGTCAAGCGATACCCGGCGCGGCTCGTCTTCCCGCTCAATCCGCTTCCACTCAAAGAAACGGTTCCAGTCAGCAGTGAGCGATCCGACGCGGCTGTCAGTTCCATTCGAGGCGATCAGGAAGGCGTTATACCAAAAGAGCGCCGGGACACCGTTCTGAAGATGCTTGTAGCTCGTGAGGTTATCGTCAAACGCCTGCTTTGCCGGAACACCCGGCTTTTTCAGCTCAATCACAACAAGAGGCAGGCCATTCACATATCCGATCAGATCGGGCCTGCAGGTATAGAGCGGCCCGGTGATAGTCATCTGGCTTACGAGCAGAAAGTCGTTCTCTTTCGGGCTGTCCCAGTTCATAACCTGTACGCGCTCGATCTTCTGCCCGCCGTGCTGGCGGTCAGGTACCGAGACTTTTAATCCGTCTTTTAGCAGTTCCCAAACCTCACGGCTCGCTGCCACAGGGCTCATGGCTGAGCGGTCACGGGACATCTCATCAATTGCCGAAGAAATAGCCTCAGGCGGAAGTGTGGGGTTCAGCTTTTCGAGTGCTAACAACAGGCGGGAAAGAAGAATTACTTCGCTTTTTGTTTCACGCCCGAGTGTACCTACCGCGCCCAGAACCTCTTCCATCGCTGACACTGTCTGCCAGCCAAGCTCAGCAAAGAGCTGGATCGCGGGTTGTTCGACAAGGTTGTTTTCAGTATAAGAATGGGTCATGGGCTTTACAATAACGCCAACTGCTTTTCATATGGGATAGGAAACACGCCGATGACCACCCACGGATTCGGAGAAAAACCATGAAATTCTCGCAGCGTTCCGAGAAAAAAGTGCAGATCTGTCTTAAGAAAGGCATCGAGATATTTTGCTTTCATCTTGGCAAGAGCAGTTGCCTCATCTCTCTTTGCTGCTTTCAGGCAGTTCCAGTAAAGCTGACCGCACTCCCAATCCAGCACCTGAAGTTCACTCTTCCTTCCTGATGCGTCCAGGAACCGGTACGAAAACTCATAGGGAAGCTTCGGGATTAATTGAAAGGTCTTGTTCCATTCATCAACAGGAAAAAGCGAGCTCTGTGCTGCCCTGCTGCGCATAGCATCGAGCTTCTTCTGCTTCCATTCACGATCACATGGCTTCCAGACAAAATCCAGAACCTTCGCAGGTTTAAATGTTGCGAGGGACAGCTTGTTTGTCTTTGCCCCATCCATAAGCGGTTTCAATTGCGAATAAACATTGCCGGACTGAAGCAACAGTCGCCGCCTCTCTTGCCATTTATGCTCTGTGCCGACGTGGCAAACCGTCTGAATATCATTCGGATCGGTTATGCGGTATGTCTCTGGTCTGTGGTCAGAACGGCTCTTAATAATTACAGTCTCTATCCAATCAAACTTGTCATACCGATCTTCAGGATGCATTTGCCTAAACGGCACAGGATAGAGCCGAATCCAGGAACCATCCGCTCGTATTCCGGCAGTGCAGACCAATTCGCCATATTTTTGTGAAAGTGTTGGGTAGGTTTTGACGGTTATGAGGATGCGTTCTTTCGGCATGCGCCGATTACAAATGCCTGGCGGCAAGCGTGAAACTGTCCAGCCGCTCCAGCGCGTTCGCAACAAGCTGCCGATGGCACATTGAAGGTTGCCCCTCATAGCAGGTCAGAGCTACACGATACCCCTCATGCTCAATCCAGTTCCTGATTTTCTGAAGCGCCGCAGCCTGATGCGGCAGGCAGGCCTGCTCATAGCGTTCAAACAATGCATCGTAGTCAGCCTGGGTTTCGAGCTTGCCCCGCTCAGAAGATGCAATGCCGAGCTCAGGCAGATGCTCGTAACGTATACCCACGCCCTCGCATGCCTTGCTGAGCGAACCCTTTGAGAAACCATATTTCCGGCTAAGCGGATTTCTGCGCACGTCACACAGCAAAGTAACGGACGCCTTAAGCAACTGATTCAGGTACTGCTCCAGCGTCTTGCCCTCATATCCAATGGTCAGCAAACCGGGTTCAAGTTGCGCAGGGCGCGCAACATCAATCTGAGTGCGGTCAGCCGGATTCGGCAATACTCTATCAACAATCGTGCTGCGTGTCGCATAGTAGGGATAGCGGCGATAGACCTCTGCGATAAGTGCATCACCGCGCAGTGCGGAATAGTGGCTGCAGAACTCTGTTACTGCTTTCTGATCAACAGGTTTTTGGCGTGCTTCCAACTGGCCTGCTTCTGTCAGCGTCCAGCTATCTTCGTCAACAAGCAGACCTGCTTCGATCATCTTGCGCTTGTCTGCATAGGAAGTGAACGAAAAAGCACCGAAGCGGTACGGCACAAACTCATAGCTCGGTGTTTCTTCATGCTCCATGGTGTAAAGGAAAAGCAGTTTCTGGAAATCTGTACTGCTCACCTTCTGCCCAAAGGCATCCAGCAGTGTCAACAATAGTCTTCGACGGTTAAATAGCATGATTAATAATACCTTACGATCAAGTGCATGGCAAACAGGCTGGGCTGCAAAATTGCGTCCTGCACAGCAGGGGGGGGTCAGAGAAGTTGTGGTCTAAGAAACAAAAATCATGCGGCAGCATAATTTTCAAGTTCGCTAATCCACCAAGCAAAGTGATTGCATTCTCGCCGTATAGTGGCCAGTCCGATTCTGCTTGCTACCATAGGGCCGTGTACCGTCTTTCGATAAGCAGGGAATAAAGCCTTAATACGCTTTGAAGGTGCATGCTCGGGCCGTTCATTTATGTCTTCAGGAGATGCAAATTCCGCAAGAACAGCTGCCATTTCTCTTCCTTTTTCAGGTTGAGTCATTGCGCGAGGCAATACATCGGTTGATGCAAAGAGCCAAGCTTCAAATTCATGCAACGTAAAAAAAGGCAAGAAATTCGTTGCGTGCCCAAAATGAGCTTGAACAGCCGCTTCAACATGTTGCACCCGTTGAATAGCAGGGCCATTTGGTCGCGTACCCATGCCGGGGAAATCAGCAGGCAACCCATAGTAGTCGATAAGCGTCGTAACCATCGCGCCTGCCGCACCAATCAGGAGACGCTCCACATCATTTTCAAACTTGGCGAAATTTGTGACACCACCCTTAAAATTTGGCCCATCTTTAACACGTTTAGTCACTAGTAGTGTTGATGAAAAGAAAAGATCGCTTTCCCAAAAAGCAGGGGACAGCACATCTTTAACAAACCGCTCCTCCGTCTGCCCCTCGACAAGAATCAGAGCACGCTTGCTCATGGTCTAGCGCCTAAGATGTTTTTTTCCCACATTTCACCGAGTCCGTAATGATCCAGCCAAGCGCTCATATCAGTGTCGCTGAGATGACGAAAAACACTTTGATTGTCGGCTCGATCTACCGTCCAGACCTGTTTCGGCTCGAAATGATTCACGAGCGTAACCGACTGAGTCGCCACCAAGACCTGAGTCCGTGTGGCAGCCGAAGAAAGAAGATCAGCCAGTAGCGTCACAGCTGCTGGGTGAAGGCCGAGTTCCGGCTCGTCCAGTAATACTACAGCAGGAAGTTCTGGCTGAAACAATAGCGTGACAAGGCAGATAAAGCGCAACGTTCCATCAGACAGTGATGAAGCGCTGAAATAAGCATCGCTGCCTTTCTCCTTCCACTCAATCTGTATCTTTGCCTCGTTGAGTCTTGATGGTGCAAGGCGGAAGCCATCAAAGAAGGGTGCAATCTGACGTACTGTATCTTCAATATTTGCGAGATAATCAGGCTTCTTCTCCTGAAGCCAGTAAAGAAACGCGGCAAGATTGTCGGCTTGTGGTCTTAGAAATCGGTTATCTTCTACATCACAGGTTCCTTTAACTGCTGCTGTATCACTTGTATCGTGAAAATGGTAAACACGATAACTTTCGAGATCACGCAGCACTTGGCGAGCAGAGATGTGATTTGCATGCCGCAACTGTGACTCCTTCTCTGCAGAGCCAATGTGTTTATCGTATGGCTTCGGATAACGTTTCTTTTCATGATAGTAGGCAGTTTCTTCCCACACAATAAGGCTGTCTTGATCGGTCCCACGAAGTTTTACCCTATACGCATTAGAAGTATCTCCCTCTCCAAATTCAAGGAACAGCTCCATCTCAGGCGACGTTTTTCGGCCAAAATAAAGCAGGTTATCGGCACCGCCTTTAATTGCAGTATAACCGGCAAGATTTTGTGTCACAAGCTCGCGCAGGAATCTAAAAACCTCTATGAGGTTTGACTTGCCGGCACCATTACTGCCAATGAATACGTTTAGCCCATTAAGCGCAAGTGTTTGTTCTCGGATAGATTTAAAGTTCTTAATTGTTATTTTTTCAAGTGCTCGCATGGGCCTCATCCTTCATAATTATGCCTTAAATATAGCATGTTCCATGCCTCCATTTCCCGACAACAGCCGAGGCAGCAGTAGGTCGCGCGTGCGACAAAGGTTTTGGGCTTCGCATTGTAAGACTTGGCACTCGTGGATCATTGGCGCCACTAATCTGTCAAAATCAGCGTGTAACTCATTTGGGGCACAGAAGAACTGTATCCGGTTCATATTCTCCTGCGTAATTTTCGGCTGAGCGGCTCCGGTGATGTATGGCGATATGTCAACGAGAGAAAGACCAAGATAGAGAAAATGCGTCGAGATTGGGGACTTACCTCGCAAAACGTGTGTGTGGTTATTCGGCCAGAACTTCTCATTTACCAACTGAAGAACTGGCGCGCGATCAGTCGTAATAACAGAACCGTCTTCAGCCATAAGCAGGTATTCTCCATCGAATATGAAATCATTAACATAGTCGAATACCTTGGCAGCCCCGTAATACGGATATTTCCCCTGTATAGCGGCCCGCTTCATTTTTGAAAGCGGTTTGCGAAGACGGTCGAAGTTCTCAGCAACCTCGTCAAGCCGTTTAACCTCCCACCCCTTCGGAATCTTGCCAAGAGGCGAGTCGACGAGAGGGATTTTTTCATGGCCAGGGAAACGGAAAAGGACGAACCACTCGCGGTAAAGGCTGCGGGCCATCGTCTCCAAAATTCGAATGCGCCGTTGACTGTTCTCTATCAGTTCGTCATAGGCCGACAGGATGTCAGCGATTCGACGTTGCACAGGAAGTGCGGGAACATCGAGCTCAAGCTCCTTTTGAGCTGTAATACCAATGTAGGGACGAGTTGATTGAGCTGAAAACGAATTTAGCTGGTCTCGAAAGAATGGCGTTTGGAACGCATACTTCAGATAACTGCTCATCAGCTTGGCTGGGTTGGTCCGGTAGTAAGTGACCTGAGGCGTCAGCATCACGTAGTCTGGCACTTCTGGCACAATCGCCACCAAACCAATGGTTCCTTTATGTGTCAGCAGCACGTCACCTGTGCGCGCAAAGCCGATTCGCAAGGAGTCTCCGAGCGACTTCGGGATTTTGCATGCGCTGCGTAAGTCCACTTGTCCATTTTGAAAATCCCTCGCCATCAAGAATGGAACGCCGTCATCGATGTAGTCCGCGGCGGTCGGATGCTTCTCTCCGTGATTTCCGTCTTGAACCTCCAAGATGGCGTTGTCGGCAATGAGGTCTTTGATTTTCCGCCGCGTCATCCTCACCCCTCCAAAATCTCCGCCACATTCCGGGCAATCGTCTCTTCCAGTTCCCGCGCCTGTGCGTTGAGAACTTCAAGTTCTTCATTCAGCGTCTCCAGCTTCTCCTTGAAATCCTCATCACTCACTTCCTCGCCAGGCGCAACGCCGACGTAGCGGCCGGGGTTCAAAGACCATCCCTGTGCTTCGATCTCTTTTAGCGTGGCAACCTTGCAGAGGCCGGGGATATCTTTATAAAAAATCCCCCCGCCTTTGGCGGCCCCCTTTTTCAAAGTGGGCGAACCAAACACTTCTTCGAGCTTTGCCTTTGCCTCATCGCCTCCAAGAGTGAAATCCAACTCTTCTCCGCGATAGAGTCGGACAATGTTGGCAAGGAATCCGATCTGAGTGTCTGCCCAGTCCCGATGGGCACGGTCTATCTGGCGGTAGATATGTCTGGCATCTATGAAGAGCACAGTGTCGCTACCCCTCACCCCAGCCCTCTCCCCCAAGGGGCGAGGGGGCAATTTGGACTTGCCACGGTCGAGGAACCAAAGAGTGCAGGGGAGTGTGACGGTATAGAACAGATTCGGTCCGACAGCGACCATCACATCAATTGCGTTGTCCTCAAGAAGCTTGCGTCTCAAATCCTGTTCAGAAGAGCGGGCGTCCGAGGCTGAGTTGGCCATAACAAAACCCGCCCGGCCCTTTTCGTTCAGCGCAGAATAGAAGAGCTGAATCCAGAGATAGTTCGCGTTATCTGTCCGGGGCAGACCAAAGGGATACCTGCGGCCTTTGCCGACCTCTGCCTCAAGCCTCTCCTTGTCCACTGCATTAACATTGAACGGAGGATTGGCAAGGACAAAATCAAAGCGGCCTGTGGACTGGTGCAGGTCGTCATAATAGGTGATCGCCTCGCGGATATCGCCCTCAAGCCCGTGCATGGCAAGGTTCATCCGGCAGAGCGCAATCGTTGCAGCAACCTTTTCCTGCCCGTGTATGGACAGTTCAGACGAAGGGTTCTTCTTATGCTCGGCAACAAAGCGGGCACTCTGGACAAACATGCCGCCCGAGCCACAGGCAGGGTCGAGTATGCGGCCGTGATAGGGCTCTATGATCTCGACAAGAAGCCGGACAATGCTTGCGGGCGTGTAGAACTCGCCGCCCTTCTGTCCCTCTGTGCGCGCGAATTCGCCCAGAAAATATTCATAGATTCTGCCAAAGGCGTCGTAATCAATGGTCGCCGGAATTTCCGAGACCTTTTTGAGCAGTTCCTTGAGCAGTGTCCCTGAAAATATCTCATACGTCTTCGGCAGCACGCCTGCAAGCTGGGGATTGTGCTTTTCGATATCCCGCATAGCCTCGTTGATCGTCTTGCCGATATTGCCGCCTTCAGGCAGAGACAAAAGGGAGTCGAAGCGAGCGTTCGGCGTGAGATAGATCACACCTTCTGCATGATAGGCTGCCGGCTCGTCAATGCGTGAGGTGGACCGCCGCGAGGATTGGCCTGCCTTTTCGAGTTTGCTGCGCAGGGCATTAAAACGGACCTCGGCAAAACGCAGAAAGATCAGCCCTAAAACAGGCGCTGAGTATTGGGCAGAGGTGAGGCCGGAATTGGCCCTGAACTGATCCGCCGCATCCCAGAGCTTTTTTTCGAGTGTGTCTGTGGCAGTATCTTTTTCAGACGGTGCGACCCACTGCATCTATGTACATCTCCACTGATTGGGAAAGAAAATCAGATCGTTCTTCAACGCGCCTATAACCCCCGTTAATAAATTAAACAAATAAGGGACACAGCTTCTTATGTAATGCTGCTGGCAGTTCATTAACAGTCATATTACCCCTCCCTTATTGCCCATAGATACGAAAATTTACAAACTCACGTATTCTCACAAAATCTTTTTCATTTTTTGTAAGAACAAACGCCCCGATTCGCCGGGCAGAGCAGGCGACAAGAATGTCATTTTGCAGACGGGAAAGATATGTTGAGTCATACCCGTATTTCTTTCTGCTCTTCGCGATGATGCCGCCCGTTTGACGCCAGTCCTCGTCGTTGGGAACTATCAGTCTTCCGACATTCTGAAAGGTCTGATGCAGCTTATCGAGAAGTTTAATGGACTGGCTGTCATGTGCTCCGGCAAAAAGCTCAGAGACGACAACCGAACTCATATATAGGAGCGGGTTGATAAAGTCCTCGGGAAATTTCGGATGTATAATTCCATCCCTGAGGAAGGGTATATACACAGAGGTATCAAGGATAGCTTTAATCTGATAATCTGCCGAAGACATCTTCGATCTTACATTTGCCTTTGACCGACATAAGGGTTTTATGAATTTCTGCATTGGCAATCACCATATCAAGGGCTTTGTTGACTGCCTCAGTGTCGGTAACGGCATGGGTAATCCGCCTGACCATCTCAATTTTGCCGGGTTCAAGAAGGAACTGTTTTCTTACTTTTGCTGCTGTCTGCATAATGCATCACCTCCATGATGTGTATATTATACAATATCATACACATAAATCAGCAGCTATTGATAAAAGCCTGGCTACCGCATAAGAACATTCAATCAGAAGAGATCAGTTCCCGGAAATCATGGATCGCGGGGAAATGGGGGGAATGGCCTTTCTCTGCCTTTGAACTGGCATAAGCCTTATAAAGGATGTATTTGATGCCGTACTGTTTTGCCGTCTTCAGGACCGCCTCGGTATCATCAATAAAAAGGGTCTTTTCTTTATCAAACTTGAGCCGCTTCTGGACCTTTTCCCAGAACCCAATCTCCTCCTTGGCATACCCCATCTCAAACGAGGTGACCGCTGCATCGAAATACTTGCCGAGCTCTGTCTTTTTCAGCTTGATCTCAAGCACCTTGTAATGGGCATTGGTCACCAGAAATATCTTTTTCTTCCGCTGCCTCAGCATCTGGAGAAATTCCTCTACATGGGGATGCACCTCGATCAGATGGCGCATCTGCTCCTTCAGCGCCGGAATGTCTACATCCACCTCCCTGGACCAAAAATCGATGTCAGTCCAGTTCAGGGTGCCTTCATGCAGTTTGTATCTGGCGAGGAGTTCTTCCTTTGCCATGCCAAAGGAGATCTTCTTTTTCTCTGCATATCGTTCCGGCAGGAGGTGCTCCCAGAAATAGTCGTCGAAGTACTTGTCCAGGAGTGTGCCGTCCATATCCAGAAGGACGTATTTGATTTCGTGAAGCGGGATAAGGGTCTTCAATGCCTGCCTTCTTTTTTTGGTATCAGGATGATGAAAACAGCGTCAGATTAATTTTGCGAGCTTTTCTTCGACCGATTTTCTTACTCCCAGAAAGCCTGTTC
This sequence comes from Nitrospirota bacterium, assembly GCA_016235245.1. Lineage (NCBI taxonomy): Bacteria > Pseudomonadati > Nitrospirota > Nitrospirota bacterium. The sequence continues at coordinate 29,416 of JACRLO010000007.1, forward strand.
TGCGCAGACGCGCTAAAGCACTTCCTGAGGCAAGGTCCTTCAGGAAATGTGACCGTTTCTTCTTATCGCTGATCCCGGCGAGCGCCTTCTTTCTTATATCTGCCACAAAATTGAGATACCTGCCGATCTCCGGGCCATAGATCTTTTCCAGTTCCTGCCGCATGGTCTTCGAAAAAGCAGGGCTGACGCCTCCCGTTGAAATCGCTATCGTCAGCGGACCCCGTTTAATCACCGATGGCACAACAAAGGAACACTCTGTTGGAACATCAACGACATTTACCAGTGCCGGAGCATCAGCGGCAACCTGCCTGTTTACCGAAGGATCATCGGTCGCAGCAACAACAAGAATACTTCCCCTGAGATCACCTTTTCGATAGCAGCGAGTGATATGCGTTATGCTCTTTTTTGTTTTTTCGTTGTTGAGCCGGGGAGTAAGGACTGGACTGACCACGGTGACTGCAGCGCCGGCCTTCAGAAGCGAGAGGGTCTTTCTTTCCGCTATGGCGCCGCCCCCAACAACAACCGCCTTCTTCCCGTTGAGATTGAGAAACGCAGGATAGTAGTTCACAAAAGGCAGTTGACGGCTACTTCTTTTTCTCATCTTTTGAGAGAGAGACGAGTTCTTTTTTGGCTTCCTTTGACAAAGGGCTGTTCGGATATTTCTCGAGGAGGCGGTTCAGGGATGATTCTGCTTTTTCTTTCTGGCCGGCGCCTCTGTATGCGATACCGAGCTTGAGCAGCACGTTATCCTCTTTTTTGTACTCAGGGAATTTCTTCATCAGGGTCTCAAAACGGTCAATAGCAGCGCTATACGATTTCTTGCCCAGATAAAAATCTCCTACCAGATATTCATAGTCAGCCATTACGGTCCTGCATTTCTCGATCCGGAGATCGATCAGGTCCTTGTACTGATTCCGCGGAAAATCCTTTTTCAGCTTCTCGAATTCAGCAAGGGCCTTTGCTGCACCGCCATACCCTCTTTCAGGGCCTTCGATCCATCTGCTATTCTGAGCTGTGCAAGGGGTGCGTATTTTTTGGTGAGGTCCCTGTTTTTTATCTCGAGCAGCAGCGTCCTGGCCTCATCGTAGTCCTTCGTATCAATAAGCTTATTCGCCTTATCAAACGATCGTTCGGCATTAAATTCCTCATTGGCAACAGGCTTCACCGCAGACTTTGAGCATGCAAACAGAAGCAGAAGCAGCGACAGAGCTGAAAGTATTCTTGTTATTTTCATGAAGTTATTAAAACTGTACCCATAAAGTGAAGTCAAGGCGGAGGGGAATCCGTTGCCTTGCCAAAGCCGCCGTGCGAGTGCTATCGTTATGGGTGAATCTTTTGCATTTTCTAAAACCGGGCAGGTATATAAACAGCGAATATAACGCTGTCCACAAAAAAGCCCCTCTGTCCGTTGCCCTGGCATTTCCGGATATCTATGATGTGGGCATGTCCCACCTTGGGCTCAAGATCCTCTATGCAATCATCAATGAGCTTCCCTATGCGTCTGCTGAACGCGTCTTTTCTCCCTGGCCCGATCTTGAAGCAGCCATGAGACAGCAGAACGAGCCGCTCGCTTCCCTGGAGTCAGGCAAGCCTCTGCATGCCTTTGATATCGTCGGCTTCAGCCTTCAGTATGAACTTGCCTTTACCACGGTCCTCAACATGCTCAATCTTGGCAGCATGCCCCTCAGGACTGAGGAGCGCATAACACGCAGGGACCTGCCTCTTATCATTGCAGGCGGCCCCTGCACGGTAAATCCCTATCCCATGTCTCCGTTTATCGACGCCTTTCTTATCGGCGACGGCGAAGAAGCGGTCAAAGAAATCCTCTCGGTTTATTACCAGTGGAAGACCGGCGGCTCAGGCGAAAAACTCAGCCTGCTGAAAGCCCTTGCAGACATAGAAGGCGTCTTTGTGCCTCTTTTTGGCAGAGACAAAATAGTGAGGCGGCGGTATATTGATTCTCTGGATACGGCCCCGTTCCCGACCGAGCCTGTTGTGCCTTATACAAACATCGTCCATGACAGGATTAATATCGAAATCTCCCGCGGCTGCACCATGGGCTGCAGGTTCTGCCAGGCAGGCATGATCTACCGGCCTGTACGTGAGCGCTCCCCCGAAAAGGTGCTCGCGATCGCTGAACAGTCACTGAAGTCAACGGGATATGACACGGCCTCCTTTACTTCTCTGAGTTCGGGCGATTACTCATGCCTCGGCCCGCTTATGAAGGAATTCAACAGGCGGTTTTCCTGCCAGCGTGTTTCCCTTTCCCTGCCGTCACTCCGTGTCGGGTCGGTAAATGACGGGATGCTGAGGGAACTCAAGGCGGTCCGCAAGTCCGGCTTTACGATTGCTCCTGAGGCAGGCACAGACAGGCTTCGGGCCGTCGTCAACAAGGATTTCACGAGTGAAACCTATGCACAGGCACTCGAAAAACTCTTCAGGGCAGGATGGCAGAACCTCAAGCTCTATTTTATGATAGGGCTCCCGACTGAGACTGATGACGACATCACCGCCATCCCTGAAATGGTCTGGCAGGCGATCAATACCTCAAAGAGGCTGACCGGAAGACGCGCAACGCTCAGTGTCGGCGTCTCTCCCTTTGTGCCGAAGCCGCATACGCCGTTTCAATGGTATGGACAGAACAACCTGGAGCTTATCATCGAAAAAAACCGTTTTCTCAAGGGAGCTCTTCTTCGGAAAGGGGTGCAGTTCAGAGGACATGATCCTGAGATGTCCGTGCTTGAGGCGGCCTTTGCGCGCGGAGACGAAAGCCTTTCAGTCCTCATCGAGGAAGCCTGGCGGCTCGGATGCAGGCTTGATGCCTGGACAGAATACTTCGATATGGCAAAGTGGAAACAGGCGATGGAAACAACAGGCATTCATGCGGCTCAATACGCTGAACGCACATTTGGCGGGGATGCCTCACTTCCCTGGGACAATATCGATATTGGTGTCACCAGGAAATTCCTCTGGAAAGAATATCAGACGGCCTTGGCGGCCGAATTCACCTCTGACTGCAGAAAGGTCTGCCATGCCTGCGGCCTCAAATGCAGGCCTGAGGATATGGCGCAGCAGGATGCTCCTGACCTGTCGGCTGCGACGGATCAACCGGCAAGAAAGCCGTTCCCCGTTGAGGGTGTATCCATACGAGTGAGGCTCCAGTATGCCAAGACCGGAAGGCTGCGCTATCTTTCCCATCTTGAGACGACCACAGCCCTGATCCGCGGCATGAGACGGGCCGGGTTTCCTTTCAAATATACCGAGGGGTTCCATCCCGGACCAAAGACTTCTTTTGGTCCTGCCCTCAGCGTCGGGACAGCAGGGCTGAAAGAATATCTCGATATGGAACTGATCCCGCCTTTCGATATCGCATCAGGGCTTGCCCTGCTGCAGGGGAATCTTCCCAATGGCCTTCAGGCCATAACCATGAAAGTAGTCGAAAAGGCTGAAAAATCCCTTACAGGGTTTGTAGTAAGATACACCTATGAAATCGTCAGCAATAAGGGGCTTTCTCTTGATGCCTTCCACGAAAACAGGGATATGCCCGTGCAGAGGAAGCAGAACACGTACCTCTTGTCCGACATGGTCGGGGAAGCGGTGATGACCGGGCAGACGTCTTGCCGCATCACGGTAAAGGATCTTGGAGATATTAAAGTGCGGCTTGATGAGCTCCTCCCTCTGGTCTTCGCCCAACCTGCTGATGACCTTGAGATAACCAGGCTCGCCATGTATGGCTGGGACAATGGCTGGAAAGAACCTCTGGAGGATTAGATCGTGGGCAATGAAATTCTGATCAATATAACACACGGCGAGACACGGGTCGCCCTATTGGAGAGCGGTCAGGTGATCGAGTTCTATGTCGAGCGCAGGCGCGATACGAGCTTTGTCGGCAATATCTATAAGGGAAAAGTTGTCAAGATCCTCCCCGGCATGCAGTCAGCTTTCGTTGACATCGGTCTTGAAAAGGCCGCTTTTCTTTATGTGGCTGATATCCAGACAGAGGCAGACGAATATGCCCCCATGTTTGAGGAGAAGGATTCCTCAATAGATCTTTTTCCCAGAAGGTCCCGTGCCGAGACGCCGATTGATGAAGTGCTCCAGGACGGCCAGGAGCTTCTGGTCCAGGTTTCGAAAGACCCGATCGGAAGCAAAGGTGCGCGGGCAACATCCTATATAACGCTGCCCGGAAGATATCTGGTGCTGATGCCGAATGTTGAACATGTCGGCATCTCCCGAAGGATCATGAGCGAAGAAGAACGTGCCAGGCTCAATGCGATCGTTGATCGTATTAAGCCTGAAGGCTACGGCCTTATCATCCGCACCGCAAGCGAGGGCTCCCCGGAGGAAGACCTGAAAAAAGACCTCGAATTCCTCGTGCTGCTCTGGGAAAACCTCCAGCGGAAAAAGGATCGCGTTCCTGCCCGCGGACTGCTCTATAGCGACCTTGATCTGGTGATCAGGTCGATCCGTGACCTCATGAGCCAGGAAGTTGAACGCCTTATCATAGATTCCCGTGAGGAATATACCCGGGTGATCGAGTTTGTAAAGACCTATTTCCCCAAATTGCTCAACAAGATTGAACTCTATGAAGAAGCAGAGCCGATCTTTGATGCCTTCGGGATTGAACTGGATATCTCGCGTGCCCTTGGGCGCAGGGTCTGGCTGAAATCAGGCGGCTATATTGTGGTTGACCAGACAGAAGCAATGACCGTCATCGATGTTAACACCGGCAAATTCGTCGGCAAGGAAGGACTCGAAGATACGATCCTGAAGACGAATCTCGAGGCGGTGAAAGAGATCGCTTATCAGATCAGGCTCAGGAACCTTGGCGGCATCATCATTATAGACTTTATTGACATGGACAATATCGAAAACAGGGATAAGCTCTTCAATGCCTTCTCTGAAGCGATGAAAAAGGACCGCGCAAAAAATACGATCCTGCATGTTTCGGAGCTCGGCCTGATCCAGATGACCAGGAAGCGTGTGAGGGAAAGCCTGGGACGGACGCTCTGCGCCACCTGCCCTTACTGCGAAGGCAAGGGGTTCATAAAATCTCCCGATACACTCTCCTACGAGATCCTGCGCACCATAAAAAAAATGGCACGCCACGGCAGCACCAAGATCATCATTACAGCCCATCCGCTCGTAGCTGAACTGCTCTCTGATGAAGAGATGCTCGGCATCGAGGAGGTCGAAAAACAGTACGGGGCAAAGGTGATCATCAGGCCTGACAGCAAGATGCACCAGGAAAACTACGAGGTCAGCTCACTGTGAGTCCCGAGGATTCTGAAATCCTCGACCAAAAATTAGGGCACCTCATTTCCAGATTGAAAGATGCACCGTCTGCGCTGCTCGCTTTTTCAGGAGGCGTTGACAGTTCCTTTCTGCTCAGGGCATTGAAGATCTCAGGCATCCCGTTTCTTGCAATAACCGGAAAATCGGAAACAGTCCCTGAAAAGGATCTGGAGCAGGCTCTCTCCTTTGCACTGCAGGAAGGTGTTCAGCACCGGATAATCATGACCGGAGAGCTGCAGAACGAATCCTTTCTGAATAACCCGCCAGACCGCTGCTTCTACTGTAAGCAGGACCTCTTTCAAAGAATGAGACAGATTGCAGAAGAAGAACGCTATGCTGCTGTTTTCGATGGAAGTAATGCAGAGGACCTGAAGGATTTCAGGCCGGGAAGAAAAGCTGCTCAGCTGTATGGTGTGCAGAGCCCGCTTGCAGAGGCAGGACTTTCGAAAGACGAGATAAGGCTGCTTTCAAGAAAATTGGGGATCAATGTCTGGAACAGACCTTCTTCTCCCTGCCTCTCTTCGCGTTTCCCCTATGGGCAGCGGATAACCCTGCCCCTCCTTCGCCGGGTTGAGCAGGCAGAAGATTTCCTGAAATCAATTGGCCTCGAAATCGTACGCGTAAGAATCCATCATGATGTCGCCCGCATCGAACTGCCTGAGCATGAAATGGCCCTTTTACTCGATAACCGGCAGGCTGTGGCCATGAAGCTCAGGTCTTTTGGGTTTAACTATGTTTCCCTTGATCTTGAGGGCTTCCGAAGCGGAAGCCTGAACCGCGTTCTGCCGCAGTATACCGGGAAAGACTGAGGGAGTTCGCAGCAGCCCTGCTGTCCGGCCCCCAGGTAATTGTTTATAATATCCCATGAGTAAAGAAGACTTTCCTGACCTTTCGCGATGCACCCTCTGCGGAAACTGCAAGGCCTCCTGTCCGACCTATGAAGACGGCCTGACAGAGGGCATGAGTGCGCGTGGACGACTCAAGCTGGTAAAGGGCCTTATGAGCGGAGAACTGGAACCATCGCATCTTCTGAGTGAGCGCCTGTACAGCTGTATCCTCTGCGGTGCATGTTCGAGCGTCTGCCCTCTTGGCATCAATATACCGGAATTGATCCATCACGGCCGGCTCCTGCTCAAAAAAGACGACAAACGAAGAAGAATCCTGCGATATCTGCTGAAAGTTTCGACAACGTGGCCGGATCTGACGTTCAAGGTCATCTCCACAGTCCAGGACTTTATTATGCCTTTTCTCTCAAGACGGAAGATCATACCCTTCAGCCCCGAGATCCCTGCGCAACCTTTTCATGCCATAGAGCAGGTCCATAAAAAAAAAAAAAAAAAGGGCCGTGTAGCGATTTTCACCGGATGCAGTGTCAATTATCTTTTCCCCCATCTCGGCGAATCTCTTATCAATGTCCTGCAATCTCTGGGGTATGAGGTGGTGCTGCCAAAAGACGAGGTATGCTGCGGTGCACCTCTTCGAGCGCTCGGCATGGAGCAGGAGGCTTCGGAGCTCGCGCGGAAAAATCACCGCGTCTTCAGCAGGCTCAAAGTAGATGCGATCCTGAGCCTCTGCCCAACCTGCACGTTGACGCTGAAACATGAATATGTCTCTCTGATCGGCAAGGGCCTTGATAAAGCAACTGACATCTCTGTCTTTCTGCAGGACAAACTCGAGCGGGTTGAAGCTATCGACCGAACCGTAACATATCATGATCCCTGCCATCTGCAGCACGGCCTCGGGGTAAGAAAAGAACCCCGTGATATCATTACCCGGGCCGGTCTCGGCCTTATTGAGCCCGCCGCTCAGGGCTGCTGCGGCTTTGGAGGGACGTTCTGTCTCTCTTACCGGAAGATGTCCGAAAACCTGCTTTACCGGCAGTCGGCAAATATTATGGCGACAAAGGCCGCAACTGTCGTCACGTCATGCCCGGGCTGCATGCTCCAGCTTGGCAGGACGATTACCGACCGGCCGGTTATTCATCTCATAGAGCTGATCGAAGAAGCATATTGTTTACGGATGCTGTACCAGGAACCGGTGCTGGCAAGGAAGTCATAGATTGAGTCAGGGTGAGGTGGAAACGAATGAATAATCGGGCTGACGATGCTCAGACAACTCCGAAGCTTATGCGCGAGATAAGGATCAATCCGGTCGTGCCGACTGAATCGGTGCTGGTGGCCACTGCCCGAAGCATGAGGCCAAAAAAAGATGAGCCCCCTGCACCGCATGACAGCCGCCCGCATGTCGATGCCTGTCCTTTCTGCACAGGCAATGAGGGGATGACGCCTCCGCCTGTTGCCCGGATCCCGGAAGATGGGCCTTGGCAGCTACGCATTGTCGAAAACAAGTATCCGATTCTCGGCGATGATCATGAAAACCCTGATTTTGGTTTTGGTCTGCAGCAGGCAATAGACGGCTACGGCAGACATGAGGTCGTTATCGATCATGCTTTCCACGGCATCCGGATCCATGAAATGGATGAAGACCATCTTGTGCTTCTCTTTTCGACATACCGCCAAAGGATGGAGCAGCTGTATCATTCTGATGACCGATTGCAGTATGTGCTTATATTTAAAAATTTCGGTCCGGCCGCAGGTGCGAGCATTGCGCATTCGCATAGCCAGATCATTGCGATGCCTGTTGTTCCTGACAACGTGCAGGCTGAAGTCACCCATAGCCGGAATTTTTATCAGACATCCCACCGATGCATATTCTGCAGTCTCATTGATGAGGCACTAACGTTCGAGGCGACCATTTACGACAGGGAGTCAGGGCAGATACGGCGCAAAATTAATCTGGGCCAGTTCGTGATCGACCGGAGTGAGAGATTTATTGCGATAAAACCCTTTGCCAGCCGGTATGAGTGGGAGGTGCATATCCTTCCGCTTCGGCATGGCGCAGACTTTATTGATATGGGGCCTGAGGATTGTGCTGATCTTGCCAGGCTGTTTAAAAAGACCATGGCCAGACTCAATGCAGTGCTGGGCGGCGTTCAGTATAACTTCTTCATCCATTCCCTGCCGCACGGCAAGGCATTTGCAGACAGCATCCCTTCGTTTCACTGGCATATCGAAATATGTCCGCGCACCAGTATCCCGACCGGGTTTGAACTGGGCTCAGGGCTCTTTGTCAATACCCTCTGCCCTGAAGATGCGGCCGAGCGGCTGCGAAATGTAGATCTGGGAAATATATAGAGAGCTTACGGTTTGTTATCCTTTAGAATGCGTGCAATAAAGTCCTCTGCATATGAAGACAGCGTTTTCCCCTTTCTTGAAACCACGGCAAGATAGTCAGTCCCGAAATAGGCAGTCAGGGGCAGAAACCTGATTTTTCTGCCTTGAAGCGGGTTCAGGCCGCTCACAATACTGGCAAAGGATATTCCGATACCTGCCTCAACATAGCGGGAGCTCAGTTCAACATTTCCTGACTCCATAATTACCCGGTACTCGATGCCTTCCTTTTCGAAGAGTTGCTCAATGAATCTTCGGCTTTCGATGCTTCTGGGCGGCAGGATAAGGGGATGTCTGGCAATATCTGCAAGGGTTACTCCTTTAACTTTCAGCAGAGGATGCTTATCAGGAACTACCAGCACGATATCCACCTGTCTCCATCTTTTTTTGTCCAGCCCCGTTGGCACCTGAGATTCCAGAGCAATGGCAATATCAATATCTCCTGTTTTTACCATCTCAAGCGCCTCAGTCTGGGTCCTGTCCAAAATGGTGAGCTCTACAAACGGATATGTTTGCAAAAATGACTTGAACTGTTCGGGGAAGAGGTGATAAAGCGTGGTAAAGGGGGCTGCCATTATCAGTTTGCCGCGAGGCAGTCCCCTGATTGCCGAGATATCGTCAGAGAGCCTGGAATGTTCGCCTATTACCGTTACGGCAAATTTATAAACCCTCTCGCCGGCCGGCGTCAGGGTGAATTTCTTCCTGCTGATGCGGTTTATCAGCTGGCATTTGAACTCGTCCTCAAGCTTCCTGATCTGCTGACTCAGGGCTGATTGGGTTCTGAATGAGGCGTCAGCCGCCCGCGTGAAACTTCCCTGTTTCACCAATTGATAAAAGCCTATGATCTGCTGCCATTCCATCATCAATATCGCTAATGATAATTATTATAACAATTAATTTTTCTTATTTACACTGAGTCGCCATAATGGTATCAAATCCGGGAAACGAGGTGACAGAAATGCAGGAAACATTAAAAGAGGGACTTGTCTTTGAGTTTAGGTATGCGGTCCCTGATAACAAGACCGTGCCGGATCTCTATCCGGAATCAGAGGAGTTTCAGCTTATGCCAAAGGTCTTTGCTACAGGCTTTATGGTCGGGCTCTTCGAATGGGCCTGTATCAGGGCCATCAAACCGTATATGGACTATCCGCATGAGCAGACAGTCGGGATCCATGTCAATTTCAGCCATATCGCAGCCACGCCTCCGGGGCTGCCAATTACGGTCAAGGGAAGATTGGATAAGGTTGAAGGCCGCAAGTTGTCCTTCAGCATCGAAGCCCATGATGGGACAGAAAAAATATCAGAGGGGACCCACGACAGGTTTATTATTGTTACCGAGAAATTCAACAGGAAGGTCCAGGAGAAAAAAGGGAAGTAACGAACAAGGTTCTGGCGGGAGCGTGTGGGAATCGAACCCACCCTGCCCGCTTTTGGCAGGCAACACTGGATTTGAAGTCCAGGAGGGACACCAGAACCCTATGCACTCCCGTGCTTGATATTAAAGGATTTTTCACCAATTAAGCAACCCTGTTTTTACCGGGCCAAATTGCTTGTCACTGAATTTTCAGATAAGGTATACTAACAGGCCTAAAGACAGTAGTTTGCATTCATCTCTATTAACTAATACAAAAACATGCGCGTCGAAAAAATCGAACTCATAGGCTTCAAATCCTTTGCGGACAAAACCGTGTTCAGCCTGCACCCGGGCATAACCTGTATTGTCGGCCCCAATGGCTGCGGCAAGAGCAACATTGTCGACGCCTTTCGTTGGGTACTGGGCGAACAGAGCGCAAAAAGCCTCAGGGGCGAGAAGATGGAAGAGGTCATCTTCAACGGTTCTTCTTCAAAAAAGCAGAAGGGTATGTCAGAGGTGACGCTGATTGTGTCCGGCCTCAGCGCAGCGACTCCTTCAGGCAACGGAGATAATGGACAGTCGTCTTCTGATCTGGTCTCCGTCTCCCGCAGACTCTACCGCTCAGGTGAGAGCGAATACCTGATCAACAAGCAGCCCTGCAGGTTGAAAGACCTCAAGGATGTCTTCCTCGACACCGGCCTTGACTTCAGGAGTTACTCCATTTTGGAACAGGGAAGGATCAACGCAATCCTGAACTCCAAGCCGCTTGAAAGAAGGTTCATCATCGAGGAAGTTGCCGGGGTCATGAAATACAAGGTGAGGAAGGCAGAGGCGCTTTCGAAGCTCGAATCCTCCCGCCTGAATCTTGCCAGGATCAGCGACATCATCACAGAGGTGAAGAAGCAGATCAATATCCTCGACCGGCTTGCAAAAAAGGCTGAGAGGTACAAGAAACTCAGGGCAGAACTCAATGCGATCGAACTGAAGATCGCCCGCAGAGAATACCAGCAGATAACCGACTCCCTGTTTGCAATAAACGAGGAATACGGCACGCTTAAAGAGAAGGAAGCAGTTCTGGGTGCCGGTATAACAGAGATAGAGAACAGGACACAGACAAGGCGGATCAACCTTGTCGAAAAAGAGAAGGCCCTTGACCTTGTCCAGCAGGACTTTCAGACAGTTCAGAAAGATATTGCAGAGATCACCCGGCTCATCTCGGTGAGCGGGCAGGACATTATCAATTATGAGGAGTTCCATACAAAGTTTCTCCAGCAGGCAGAAGAGATTGTACAGAGGATAGCAGGATTGACCGCCCGGTACAGTGAGCTTGAGGCCAACGGTTCACGGATCTCTGAGGAGATCGAGGCTGCCACGGCAATGCTCAGGGAAAAGACCGACGCCTTCAAAACGATAGAACAGGAACTCTCTGAAAAAGAAGAAGCAATAGAGGAAAAGAGACGCCAGATTTTCGCTATAGCAGAGAAGATCAGCAGGACCAGAAACGAGAAAGCCCGGCATCAGATCTCTTTTGATTCTCTTGAAAAGAAAGAGACTCTGGCGATCACTGACTCGGAAGAGTCCCGCAAGGTGCTTGCCGAGGTGGAATCGGCGATCGCTGCGGCAGAAGCAGAGATCCTCGGCAGAAACAACGAGGCAATGCTGCTGAAAGAAAAGAGAGAAATTGTCGGTCAGGAACTCTCCTCGCAGAAGGCAAAGCTCGAGAACTTCACCAGAACGCTTGGCGAAGCACGGGAAGAGTTTGCCTCTTTCTCCTCGAGGCTGGATTCGCTCAAGGAGATCGTGCTCGATAAACCGACGAGAGAACTGCTTGCCTTAAGCGGCAATGTGCGGCTCCTCGCTTCTGTCTCTGATGTCTTCGAGGTCCAGGCCGAATATGAGAAGGCAATCGAAAGCGCCCTGTCTGAAAAGGCCGATTCATTCGTTGTTGAGGCCTCTGAAGACATTGAACATGCGATCGATGACCTGAAGGGAAAATCTCTTGACAAGGCATCCTTTATCACTGTGGCGCCGCCGCCTTTTACCCTGCCGTCACAGATCCCATCCGGCATTGTCGGCAAGGCGCTGGACTTTGTCCGCATTAAGGAGGGTTACGCCAAAGTCGCCGAAAACCTGCTCGGCAACATTATGGTCATGCGCGATGTGAAGGCTGCGCTTGAGCTCCGGCAGAGCACTGACCAATTCCTCCTGGTGACGATCTCCGGCGAGGTGATAGAACCCTCAGGTGCGGTTATCGTCGGGGGAGAAAGAGGCATCTTCCGCAGAAAACGCGAGATCCGGGAATTGGAACAGCTGATAGAAGAAAAGAGAGCTGCCATCGAGGCGATGAACCATGAGATGCGGCTTGTCCAGGAGTCTATACAACAGAAAGAAGAAGAGATAAAATCTGTTGAGAACGCCCTTCATCGCTTTGAAAAAGAGCTCTCGCTTGCGCGCATGACGGTTGAGACCTATTTTACCGATAAAGAGCGGATCGGCAAAAAGCTTTCCTATCTTACGATTGAATTAGAGCAGATCATCCGAGAAAAGGAATCCCTGAAGGGGCTCATGGCCCGTGCCGAGGAAGAGGCTGCGGCCCAGGAAGCAGAGAAGGCCGGCATGGAGCAGCAGATGCAGGGGCTTCAGGAAGGCATATCGCAGAAGAAAGAGGAAATAGAGCTGTTCAGGGCAGAGGTCACGGAACTGCGGATGCAGACCGCAACAAACCGTGAAAAGCTTGAAGCTGTCAGAAACGAGATGGAGTCATCCATCAGGACCCGGGAAGAACTCGGCAGAAAAAAAGACGAGGTCGGAAACGAGATCGAGTCAAATCAGACGAGGATATCCCAGAGAAGGGCCGAGATCAGGGATCATGAGGAACGACTGAAGACACGGGTCACTGAAGCAGACGGCCTTAGCCGGGAGATCGCCGGGCGGAAAGAGGAGATTGCCCTTGAAAATGAAGAGCTCTTTGCTGTTGACCAGGAACTCAAATCTCTGAGGCAGAATGCTTCCGCAACCACGGCCAGAATTGCTGAACTGGATGTTGCCCGTGCAGAGCACAAAATGCGCATAGAGAACATTGCCAAAAATATTATGACGAATTATGAGGCAGAGATCAGCCAGATCGAACTCATGGACGTGACCCCGGAAGAAGAGGAGAAGGCTGTTGAACTGAGCAGCAAGATCCAGGAGATCGGGCCGGTGAATCTGGGGACCCTTGATGAGTATGAGGAGCTTCGCACGCGCTATGAGTTCATGACAAAACAGCAGGACGACCTGAACAAATCCATTGCCGAGCTTGAAGAGGCAATAACAAAAATTAACGGCACCACGCGGAAGAAGCTGAGAGAAGCTTTTGATGCGCTCAGAACAAAATTCGCCGAAGTCTTTACAACGCTTTTCGGCGGCGGACGGGCAGAGCTTGTTCTTACGGATGAGAGCAATATCCTCGAGACCGGTATTGACATCATAGCCCAGCCTCCGGGAAAGAAAGTGCAGAACATTCACCTTCTTTCAGGCGGGGAACAGGCCCTCACTGCACTGTCGCTGCAGTTCGCAAGCTTCCTTATCAAGCCAACGCCTCTTTGCATACTGGACGAAGCAGACGCGCCTCTTGATGAGTCGAACACCGAGCGGTATGCAAAGATGCTTCAGGGCCTTTCATCGGGAACACAGTTCATTGTTGTTACGCACAACCGGACCACCATGAGTGTTGCCCAGCATCTTTATGGTATAACCATGGAGGAAGCAGGAGTTTCAAAGGTAATCTCAATGCAATTTGCCGAGGTCTGAAATGGATAATAGAAGTGCGCTCCGCGTCGAGGTTAACGGGCAGATCTGCGGAAAGATGATCCTCGTGGAGAGCCTCGAAATTCTGGACATCAGCATGACCGGGATCAGGTTCAATTGTATGAGGCGGGTGGACATGAACAGTCCGCACAGGATCAAGATAGAAAAGAACGACGTGTCCGTAAATCTCAGGGGAACCATTGTGAGGGCAGCCTTTAAAGGGCTGCAGCAGACAGAAGAAAAGAGCCTGCCGGTTTACGAAGTTGCAATGCACTTCGACCAGTTGACCGACCTCGACAAGAAAGGCCTCGAACAGCTTATCAGTATTCTCTGCCATGAATGACCTTTCAGGACTCCTTCCCGGAAAAACATCCACAGAACCTGAGGACCTCCTCTGCTACGGCTTTGATGCCTCGGGCCTTGAAGCATCTCCTGGCGCTGTTGTCTGGGCGGAGGACGTGCTTGATGTCGTCAAAGTCATGCATTATGCCCAGGAGCGAAACATAGCGGTCAGCCCCCGGGGAGCCGGCTCAGGCATGACCGGAGGATCGATCCCCAGCCAGGGAGCTGTTGTACTGAGCACCGAGCGGCTGAACAGGATCCTTGAGATAGACAGGGAAAACCTTACGGTCCTTGTTGAGCCGGGGGTGATCAACGGTAAGCTGCAGCGGGAACTTGAGCGCCATCGTCTTTTTTTCCCTCCTGACCCCTCAAGCATGAACTTCTGCACGATCGGCGGCAATGTCGCTGAAAATGCAGGCGGAGCGCGCGCACTGAAATACGGCGTTACCAGGGATTATGTCATCGGCCTTGAGGCAGTGCTCCCGGATGGAAGGATCATCAACACAGGTGTCAAGACCGCAAAGGGGGTTGTCGGTTATGATCTGACCCGCCTCCTTGTCGGCTCAGAAGGGACACTCGCTTTTATAACCAAGATCAGGCTCAAAGTGCTCCCTCTGCCTGAGGATGTCATAACCCTTCTTGCTCTTTTCCCCGACCTTGAACCTGCCGGAAATGCCGTGCAGCAGATCATCGCAGAAGGTATTGTGCCGAGGACCCTCGAATTTCTGGATGCCGAGACCATCCGGGCAGTTGAGAACTACAAGACCATAGGCCTTCCTCAGGGGACCGAGGCGATGCTCCTGATCGAACTCGATGGTGCGCCACCGGTTATCACGCGCGATGCGGAAAAGATCACCGCGCTCTGCAGGAAACTCCATGGGGAGATCATCATGGCAGAAAATGAGCTTGCACGCCTGAAGCTTTGGGAGGCTCGCAGGGCGATCTCTCCGGCGCTTTTTCATATCAGCCCCACAAAGATCAATGAGGATATTGTGGTGCCAAGGAGCAGGCTCTCAGAAATGCTGAAAAGACTGAAGATGCTTTCTGAAAGCACAGGGATAAAGATTGTGAATTTCGGCCATGCAGGAGACGGCAATATTCACGTAAATCTCATGGTGGACAAGGCAAACAAGGAAGAGTATGAAAAGGCGCAGAAACTCGTCCAGGAGATATTCAGGATAACCCTTGAACTGGGCGGCACGATTTCGGGCGAGCATGGCGTGGGACTGACCAAGCAAAATTACATTGCCATGGAGATCCACCCGGCAGAACTCGAGCTTATGCAGAAGATCAAGCAGGCCTTTGACCCCAATAACCTGCTGAACCCCGGCAAGATCTTCCCATAAGACAACGGCAGTTATGGACAACATCCTCCTCGCCCTGGCCATCGTCTCAGCAGCGTTCTATGTCTTTGGCTATTATCGCGTACCCTTCCTCTTTGCCGGTCTTATTCTTCAGATCTCCTATCTCTTTGTCCGGGGAATCTCGCTTGACCGCATGCCGCTGGTAGGGCCGCATGATACGCTTTTCTTCCTGTCTGCCTCTATCGTACTTTTCGCCCTGCCTGTTGCCTGGAGGATGAAAGAACGGGAAAAAGTGCTCCATGCCTCAGTCGGCATGGCCGTTGTCTTCATGGCCGTCTCATTTTTATATAAGCCGCATAACAGTCCGCTGCCGCCGGTGCTCCAGACATTCTGGTTCGAAACCCATGTGGCGTTTTCATTTTTTTCGTACGCGCTGTTTGGCATTGCCGCAATATTGGGCGTCATGTTTATGATAAACAGGGACCGCGAGTTCGATCTGGTCCAGTACAAAATTAACCTGGTCGGGTACTGCCTCTTTTCTGCAGCCATGATCTTCGGCGGCATCTGGGCATATCTGGCATGGGGCACCTACTGGCTCTGGACTCCCAAGGAACTCTGGACCGTCATCCTCTGGCTCTATTACAGCCTGTACCTGCATGCACGTTTGCGGCCATGGTGGTCAGGAAGGCCTCTGTCTGCCATGTCGGTTGCCGGTTTTCTTATTGTTTTATTTACGTATCTTGGGGTGAGTCTCTTAATGAAAAGCTCACACTCGTTTTAGGCATGAAGCAAAGAGCAGAAGGCACAGCGTAACCATGAAAATACTGAAAACAATACTGGGCTTCTTCATCTCTCTCAGGACAGCCATTTGGCTCCTGATAGGGCTTATCTGTCTTCTCCTCTTCGGGTCGCTCGTCATGCCAAACCATGAGGAATTTCTTGCCCTTCATACGGTTGCGCTCTTTGACTGGATGCAGGAGATGCCGATGAGCATCGCCTGGTGGCTATGGGCCTGTCTCGCAGTTCTGTCCCTGCTCACTGCCAATACGCTGGTATGCAGTGTCGAGTCGCTCGCAAGAAAACGTGAATCACGGCAATGGCTTCTGATCATATCCCCCCAGGTTATGCATATCGGATTTCTTTTCATCCTGCTTGCCCATCTGCTGAGCTCATATGGCAGCTTTAAGGGAATTACCTATGCATACCAGGGGTCAGTCTTCCAGCTGCCGAACAATCTTGAGGTGAGGTTCAACAAGGTGAATGCTGATGTTGATGCAGCAGGCTATGTAAAGGATTGGTCAGCAGATATCGAATATTTTAAGGACGGCAAAACGCTTTCTCACGACAGGATCCTTCCCAACAGCCCGTCATTCAAAGAAGGCCTTGGCATCTATATCAAGACGATGAAGGTAGCTCCCTTTCCCGTTGCCATGATCGAGGTGAGCAGAGAGCCGGGGGCCCCCTGGGCCCTTGTCGGCGGCATCTTCTTCATGGCTGGCATGGTAACGCTTCTCTTCCTGAAGATCAGGCAGGAGGACCCGATGAATCCTGATTCGAAGGATTGACAAACTTTCACTGTACTACCTATAATCTTAACCATTATGGACGAGCATCTGCAGGAACTCTACGATCTGGGCAAAAAGCTCTTCGAAGAAGGGAAATACAGCGAAGCTGAGCCCCTTCTCCGTGACGTTATCAGGATAAATCCGCGCTATGCTGATGTGCAGAACAAACTCGGCGTCATCAGCAACCTCAATGGAGACCTGAAGGCTGCAGCAGGCCATTTTGAGAAGGCCCTTGAACTTAATCCGCGTTATACCGAAGCATCTCTTAACCTCGCCGTAACCTATAATGACCTCGGTGAATTCAAACGGGCCCAGGAGGTCTTTACCGTTGCAGCGCAGATCGCACATCCTGACCCGGACATGATAGACCCATATATTGCAGGAAAGCTTGCAAACGAACATTTCAAGGTCGGCAATATGTATCTCGAATTCAACATGAACGACGAGGCAATAGAAGAATATCAGAAGGCGGTCAAGCTCCACCCGAAACTTGCAGATGTTCAGACAAAGCTCGGCATCGCGCTCAGGAATAAAGGCAACGTAGAAGAGGCGATCGTGCATTTCGTAAAGGCAAAGTTGATCAATCAGAATTACGGCCCTGCCTGGGTGCAGTTAGGTCTGAGCTATTATATGGAAGGCCTCACCGGTCTTGCCTTTGAGGAGTGGCAGAAAGCCCTTGAGAACAACCCAAACCTGAAGGAAGCAGAGAACTATCTCAAGCTCTTGAAAAAAGAGGAAAAATAACCTGCCGTGTCCCTGCTCGGTGTTAGGGATCTCAATATCTTTTTCCGCTCTGCCTCAGAACCCGTAAACGTCGTATCAAGCCTCAATTTCGATATTAAAGAATCTGAGATATTCGGCCTGGCCGGCGAAAGCGGCTGCGGCAAGAGTATTACCGCACTTTCTGTTTTAGGGATTCTGCCTGCATCCGCCCATGCTGAGGGAGAAATATCCTTCAAGGGCAGGAACCTCCTTACGCTTGACAGGGAATCGGTAAGACGGATACGCGGCAATGAAATATCCATGATCTTCCAGGAGCCGATGACCTCACTGAACCCTGTGCTTACCATAGGATATCAGATAGCAGAGGTGCTGATGACCCATAAGGCCATGAACAAGAAAGATTCCATGGACAAGGCAATCGAACTCCTCAGGTCAGTCAGAATCCCCTCGCCAGAGTTACGGGCGGGAGAATATCCTCACCAGATGTCAGGCGGCATGAGGCAGCGCGTCATGATCGCCATGGCAATCGCCTGCAGTCCCGCGCTGCTCATAGCAGACGAGCCGACAACAGCGCTTGATGTAACGATACAGGCGCAGATCCTTGAGCTCATTCAGGGGCTCAGGGAGGAAAAGAAGATGTCGATCCTTTTCATTACCCATGACCTTGCGATCATCTCTGAAAATGCTTCCAGGGTCGCGATTATGTATGCGGGAAGGATCATGGAGCTTGCCGGGACAGCAGACATATTCAGCAATCCGCGCCATCCCTATACCATGGGCCTGCTTGATTCCCTGCCCCAGCAGAAGGGCAAGGCCCTGAAGCCGATACCCGGGTTTGTGCCAAGGCCTGAGGCCCTTCCTCCCGGCTGCAAATTCTCTGACCGATGCAGCCATGTGCGCAACTATTGCAGGCAGCAGGAACCGCAGCTGTCTGAGATCGCATTGAACCACTTTTCGCGGTGTATCAGGGCAAAAGAGATATCATGGAGCTTCTGAACGTCAGGGGTCTGACAAAGCATTTTGCAATGTCCAGCAGCTTTGGCAAAGCCAAACAGGTTCTCAGGGCAGTTGACGGCGTCAGCTTTTCGATCAACGAAGACAGCGTTGTAGCGATCGTCGGCGAGAGCGGCTGCGGGAAATCAACGGTTGCCCGTCTTGTGCTCAGACTGATCACCCCGACATCCGGCAGCGTTCTTTTTAAGGGAAAAGATCTTTTCAGCTTTGATCGCAAAGAACTCAAGATGTTCAGAAAGTCTGCGCAGATCATCTTCCAGGACCCCTTTGCATCGCTGAACCCAAGAAGGACTGTATATGATACCGTCTCAGAACCCCTCGTGATTCATAAACTTGCTGAACACGCTGAAATGAGGGACAGAGTAGCCGGGATTCTGAACACGGTCGGTATGGGGCCTGAGACCATGAACCGCTATCCCCATGAGTTCAGCGGCGGCCAAAGACAACGGATATGCATAGCACGCGCTCTTGCTGTTTCTCCTGAGCTGATCATTGCAGACGAACCCCTTTCTGCTTTGGATGTCTCGATACAGGCCCAGATATTGAACCTGCTGCACGATCTTAAGCATACGTCAAAGATCGCGTTTCTTTTTATCAGTCACGATCTGAGGGTCGTCCGGTATTTCAGCGATGAAGTCAACGTCATGTATCTTGGGAAGATCGTAGAGCACGCAAAAACAGAAGAACTTTTTGATAAGCCCTATCATCCCTATACCGAGGTACTGCTGGCATCTGCACCGAAGATAATAAACCGTGACGGGTTACGAGTGCTGCGTAATGAGTCTAAAGAATTTTCCTGGTTGGCAGGAGATACACAGGTCACGCAGCACACAGCACGCATTACGGATTTAGGCGATCTGCCAAGCCCTGTCAACATCCCTTCAGGTTGTCCGTTTCATCCGCGCTGCCCAAAACGCTTTGGGCCCTGCGACAGGATTATTCCTGAGCTGAAAGAAAAAAACGGAAGGCTTGTTGCCTGCCATTTATGGCATACGGTCTGATTTCAAAAAGAAATCGTATCAATGGGCTCTTCAATGCGCTGCCCCGTTGTTCATATGCTGCCTCAATACTGCAACTGCCTTTGAGATCTTCTCTGTTTGAGGGAGGCTCGAGATGATCCTCTCGATATGGCCGCACTCTGAGGCAAGCCTGAATGAAACCGGGAAATTGAGGTCATAAATCCAGGTGAGCTGCATTATGCCAAAGTCAATCAGTGTTCTAAGATCGGAGAGCCTGGAAAGCCGTCGTTCCGCAAGACATGCCAGGACGTTATCCGAACATTCCGGCCTGTCAGGCAGACCGAGACCTGCCGCTGACTCCCGCTCTGACGGATCTTTTTTATAATATTCGGCAAATACGCGCCAGATATCGAGTTTGTCAGCATCACGTATCATCTTGAGAAAGAATTTTTTCTCGGGATCGAGCCCCTCAGGGATGGCATAGGCATTATGAAATCTGACCGCATCAACGATAAGTTCCTGTTCATGGGGCGGCAGTGAAGCCAGCACGTTCCTTTCCCTGATCACCTCGGCACCGAGCCTTCCGTGATTCACGGATTTGCTGTCCCTGAAGGTCCGGTATTGAGCATACTGAGGGAACCTGCCGACGTCGTGCAACAGGCCGACTGCCTCGGCAATGAACACCTTATTTCTGTCCTGAAGTATCGCCCGGGCAATCGAAACCATATTTGCAGAGACATTCAGGGTATGCAGCTCTTTGAGAGTGAAATTTTTTCGTTCTTCCTCATTCTCAGAAGAGAATGACTTGCAGTACCGGGGGAACCACAGTCTGAGGTTCAGAAGGTCAACAAGCTCCACGAAATGGCCGCCTGCTTCCTGCTGATTAAAGCGATCCTTTCGTCGAGGGAACGCCCTTGACCCTTGGATCGATCGCAACTGCCTGCTTTAATGCCCGGCCTAATGCCTTGAAGATCGCCTCTATGATGTGGTGAGTGTTCCTGCCATATAATACATTGACATGAAGGGTGATGCCTGCACTGCCTGCAAAGGCCTGAAGAAAGTCCTCGATAAGATCAGGATCGAATTCCCTCAGCTTGCTCTTCTTCGGAAAGGCGACGTTATACACAAGATACTGCCTGCCGCTGATATCAAGGCTCACCTGGGCCAATGCCTCGTCCATCGGGACCGATGCCTGGCCGTAGCGATTAATACCTTTCATGTCGCCGAGGGCCTCCTTAAGGACCTTGCCAAGAACAATGCCGGTGTCTTCGACGGTATGGTGGTCATCAATCTCAACGTCGCCCTTTGCCACGAGCTTCATATCAAAAAGGCCGTGCTTGCACATGAGGGTCAGCATATGATCAAAAAAGGGTATGGGCGTCTTTATCGTATAGGTGCCGGTACCATCAAGCTTCATCTCGGCCGCTATCTGTGTCTCTTTTGTCTTTCTCTCGATCCTGGCTTTTCTCATATCTCTCCCCTGTCCTCTGTTATACGACTTTTTCGAGTGCCCTGAGGAACAGGACATTCTCTTTTGGCGTGCCGACGGTCACCCTGAGACAGCCGGCGACAGCATCGCTGATATTCCTGACAAGTATTCCGTCTTCAAGGAGCCGGCCATATATCTTAAGAGGCTCCTTTACCCTGAAGAGGATGAAGTTCGCCTCTGAAGGAAAAGGCGTCACTCCCCTGATACTCTCCATTGCAGTGATCATCCTGTCACGCTCGGCAGCTATCCCCCGTATCGCTGCTTTCAGCGCCTTCTTTTTTTTGAGCGCTTCGACCGCAACAGCCTGGGAAAGGGCATTCACATTAAAGGGCAGCCTCACCTTGTTCACCTCATCGATGATCTCCTCATCAGCGACGATAAAGCCGAACCTGAGGGCTGCAAGACCGATCTTCGACAGCGTCCTCATAATCACAAGATTCTTGTAGTCGCGCAGCAAGGGAACAAAACCCTTATCACTTGCAAACGGCTGGTACGCCTCATCAACAACAACGAGGCCCTTTGATTCATCGATAATCTTCAGGATCTTTTCAGAAGAAAAGCAGTTGCCTGTCGGATTATTGGGACTGCTCAGAAAAACAATCTTCGGCTTCTCTTTTCTGAGGGCAGCCACCATGCGGTCAAGGTCAATATCAAAATCCTGATCAAGGGGGATCTCTTTTTTCTTCTCGCCAAGGGCCTGGCCGATAATCCCGTACATAGAGAAGGTAGGAACAGGATAGAGGACCGGCCCTCCAAAGGTGGCAATAAGGTAATAGATGAGCTCATCAGAGCCGTTGCCCTGAAGCAGGTTCTGTGGCCTTACCCCGAGATCCTTTGCAAGGACCGCTTTCAGCGCTTTTGCCTCAGGATCAGGATAGCGGTTCGTCAATATCGTTCCGACAGCCTTCAGTGCGCCCTCAAAACCATACGGGCTTTCATTGGCATCGAGCTTTATCCTGCAGGGGATCTCCTTTGCCTGATATGCCCTGAGAGATGCGACCTCTTTTTTAACGAGCTTTCGTATGTTCATGATTGGTGGATTATATCACAAAAGCAGGGAGTCGAAACAGGAGCGTAATGGGGAAAAGATACCTAAAGAACTTACCGGACTCTTCTGCGGTCCATGATGTAGATGCTCTTGGCAAATGACTTTGCATACTGTTTGAGCTCCGCTACCTTCTGGGATATCTCCATCGGATCCCTGACAAGGGTGCGGTCCGTATTGACCACCGCCAGAGAGACGGTCATGATGCCGAACATGGCAGGTTTGTCATTTCGGTCAATCGATATGATAAAGCCCTTTTTGGCGTCTTCGGGGTCGTAATGAGCGATAATCCCTTTATCGAACTCCTCGATAATCTGGGTGCATATTTTCTGGATCCTGTCAGGCGAACAGATGATCACAAAATCATCGCCGCCGATATGGCCGAGAAAGTCATCAGGCGCACCATATTCCTTTTTGATGGCAGTCAGCATTTCAGCCATCCATTTGATCAGTTCGCTGCCCCGGGCATAGCTGTACCGGTCATTGTATGCCTTGAAATTGTCCAGATCAATAAGACAGAAAGAGAAACTCTGCGTCTCGTTCAGTCTCGTGAGAAGTTCCTTTTCTATCGCCAGGTTCCCTGGCAGTTTTGTCAGGGGATTGGCATCAAGGTTTATTACCTCAAGTTCCTTGAGGCGTGATGACATCTCTCTGAATGATATGGCAAGATCGGCAAGCTCATCCGCTCCCTTAATCTCGGGCATGCTGTCAAAGTCTCCGCTCCTGATCGAGTTTGTCGCCTCTTTCAGCCGCTCGATCGCAGCATTAAGGTGGTTTGTCAGGAGTGTGGCAAAAAGGAGGCCGAAGACAAAGGATGTTGCACTCAGTACGATCATGATGAGCAGGGCACGTTCACTCAGGGAATTCGATTGATTGACATGAATGTTCTGCTGGGCCTTGATCTTCAGGTCTATATCTTTCAGTGCAAGGAGAATTTTATTGAAATGCAATTTCAGGTCATGGCCGGATATCTCCTGCGCATCCTGGTTTTTATGGTCCTTAATAAGCTGGATTTCACGGGTAAAAAGCGCATTGTATTTTTCGTGCAGGGAAATGAGCGCATCGATGTTGGCGCTGACGTAATTCTCGGTTTTGCTGATCTCCCCCAGAAGGTTCCTGAAGTCCCTGCTCCTTACCCAGAACAGGTTTTCGGCATCCTGCTGCTGGAGAAGGAGAGACCTTTTTTCATACAGGTCCTGAGCCAGAATGCTGTCGTTCAACCTCGTCAGTTTTTCATTGATCGCGACGGAATTAAAGACAATGGTCCTCGTAATGGCATTGAGTTCCTTAAGGCTGAAAATGGCATACATGCCAACAAGCAGCGTAAAGGATATCATCACGATATATCCGAGAAAGATCTTCTGCCGTAGGGAAAAATTCATATCGTTTCTTTTTTACGTTAACCGGGAATGCTCAAAGAGCATTACCCTGTTCCTGCCTGATTCCTTGGATTTATACAAAGCCGCATCTGCCAGCTTTATCGCTGTTTCTATTGTATCACCATCCGCAGGAAAAGTTGCGACACCACCGCTGATCGACACAAAACCAAGGGGCTGCTTTTCCCGGTGCTTAAAGAGCGTGGTCTCTATCATATTCCTGATCTTTTCGGCATAGATTGCCGCACCCTGCTTGTCCGTGTTGGGGAGCATGACAATAAATTCCTCTCCGCCGTACCGCGCAACGACATCGCGGCTCCGTGTATGCTTCTTCAGGAGTCTGCCAAGCTCCCTCAGGAGATAATCCCCTTCGGCATGACCGTTCTGGTCGTTGTATTTCTTAAAATGGTCAATATCGAACATGAAGATCGATATGGGGAAGTTATAGCTGAGGGCCTTCTGTGCTTCATCAATAGAACGCTCCGCAAAATATTTTCTGTTGTAAAGTTTTGTCAGGGCGTCGGTATTCGCCTCCTCCTGAGCCGTCGAAATCCTCTCGCAGTTCTGCAGGGATACTGCAGCAAGGTCTGTCACCATCGCAATGAGCCGTTTCTCATCGCCCGTAGGGTTGATAAGCCTGCCAAGACCGAGTACGCCAACCAGACGTCCCCTGAAGATCATCGGCGCTGCGTGCATGATCTGACTATCGGCTGTCCTTGAGCCCGGCGGACTGTTTTCCTGGGAAAGCATCACCTTCAGCTCCGCTGCCCTGCCGATATAACCTTCACCGACAGCCATGGAAACCGCCTCTTTCCTTTTCGACCCATAGGCGGCCTCAAGCGTAAGCACCCCCTTCGCTTCGTTATAGATATAGACTTCAATGCATTCAGTATTGACAAGATCTTTCGTTACCCTGATAACCGATGATATGGTCTCGTCAAAGGTGAGGCTTGAGTTCAGATGTTTTACCGTCTCCGGTATGCGGACAACAAAGTAGATATATTTTTCATTCTGTTTTTTCAGTTCATCGATCTGCCGCCGCATATCATTCTTCCCGGATTCCGAAAGAGAAAGCCTCTTTTCAAATTCTTTCTGGTCGTTCAAAAGTCTCTTTCTCTCGAAGATGCCGCCGGAAGCCTTACCGATGAAGAAGAAGACAAACGCGGTCAGACTTGCAATGACAAGAGCATAGGCTGTTTGTGGGTCAGACAGCAGTTCTATCATGGGCGTCCATATCCTTTAGCCGCAGGAGAGCCGGAGAATAATTCAGCATCCTGGCCCTTACGCCATCCCGCTTATTTGAGGTTGCCGCAGGTCGGGCATTGAGGGTCCTTGAACCCCTTGAAAGTCCTGAAGCTCATATCATTGCCTGACCAGACCAACAGCCTGCCCTTTAAGGGTTTGCCGATATTTGCAAGATATTTGATCGCCTCCATGGCCTGCATGGTGCCGATCACGCCAGGGGTTGCACCGAGCACCGGGAAGACCTCTTTGGGAGGGGATTCAGGGAAATAACATCTCAGGCAGGGTGTCTCCGGCGACTGTATGAACGTAAGCCTGCCGTCGAGCCCCCAGATGCTCCCATGGACCAGAGGGATATTCTTCCGGATCGCAGATTCGTTGAGAAGATACCGGGTCGGGAAATTATCCATGCAGTCAAGGATGAGGTCAGCATTCCCGACCAGTTCGTCCACATTCTCTGCAACGATCTTGTCAGTAATTGCGGTAACCGTGATGTGGGGGTTCAGCTCTTCAAGCGTCTGCTTTGCTGAAATTGCCTTGTTTGTGCCGATCCGGTTATGGTTATGGAGTATCTGGCGGTTAAGGTTCGACTGGTCAGGAGAGTCAAAATCACAGATGCGGATATTGCCGACTCCTGCAACTGCAAGGTAGATCGAGACCGGGGAACCGAGCCCTCCGGCCCCGGCAATAAAGATCGTTGAGTTCTTGATCTTTGCCTGGGTCTCTTCTCCCCATCCTTCCATCATCATCTGGCGGGTGTATCTGCTGATCTCTTCCGGTGTGAATGCCATAGTATTCCTCCCCTTCTGCCTCGTGGTGCGACAAACATGCTAGTATAGCTATAGTAAAGATGCCGCAGTTTTAAAAAAGTATAGCAGATGATCGAACGAACCTTCAATAAAGCTCAGGGACTATGGCAGAAACCATAATCGACCTTTTCCGCAAGGCAGTTTCTGCCTATCCTGATAATACTGCCTTTCATTACTCCAATGATGGCTGGCAGACCATTACATACCGAGAGCTTGCCGGCAGAGTACGTAGACTTGCATCGTATCTGATTACCGCAGGGGTCAAGAGGAATGACCGTATTGCCGTCTTCTCGGAAAATCGTCCTGAGTGGTCTGTTGCTTATCTCGCGATCCTCTCTTGCGGCTGCATAGCCGTACCGCTCGATGCCCAGCTTGGTCCGGAAGAGGTAAAGACCCTGCTGCTTGATGCAGGTACCGGTATTGTCCTGCAAAGCGATAAGACCGCAGGTCAGCTTACGGTTTTTGCGGAGCATTTCCGGAAATCTGCCGGCAAAGACCCCCAGTTTATTGATTTTGACAGCAGCGCATACCGGGCAATAGAAGAGAGCCCTTCAACAGGACCTCTGCCCGCATGCGATCAGGACGATATCGCATCAATAATATATACGTCAGGTACAACAGGAAATCCGAAGGGCGTTGTTCTTACCCATCGGAACTTCTGCTCTGATGCCAGAGCGCTCATTGACGCAGGCATAGTTTCGCATGAAGACAATGTCCTTTCCATTCTTCCTCTGCATCATACCTATGCTTTTATGTGTACCTTCCTCGTCCCGCTGTTTCTTGGAGCTTCCATAACCTATCCCCTGAGCATGAAAGGCCCTGACATGATTGCAGCCATACAGGGGAGGGGCGTTAGCGTGCTGATCGGTGTACCACAGCTGCTTAGCATGATCAGAAACGGTATTATGAACAGGATCGATGCGCTGACCTGGCCGCTGCCCTTTCTTCTGGCAAAGTGTATCGCTCTTTCCAGAACGCTCAGAAGAAGGCTCAGCTTCAATCTTGGCAGGTTTATCTTTAGATCAGTTCACAGGAGCTTCGGAACCCGCTTCCGGTTCTTTGCCAGTGGCGGCGCAAAGCTCGATCCTGCAGTCATGGAAGGCCTTGAGGCTCTTGGATTTACTGTCCTTGAAGGCTATGGACTCACCGAGACCTCTCCTGTCGTAACCTTCAACCCTCTTGACAAACGGAAACCCGGCTCTGCAGGGAAACCTCTTCCTTCTGTTTCGATCAGGATTGCCGATCCCTCTGAGACCGGTGAGGGAGAGGTAGAGATAAAGGGACCCATGGT
Source organism: Nitrospirota bacterium (assembly GCA_016235245.1). Taxonomy (NCBI): domain Bacteria; kingdom Pseudomonadati; phylum Nitrospirota; species Nitrospirota bacterium. The sequence goes on from JACRLO010000007.1 coordinate 56,243, forward strand.
CATGAATGGCTATTATAACAAGCCTTCCGCAACTGCCGAGGTGATGCATGACGGATGGTTCAGGACCGGCGATATCGGCAGACTGGACGCTGACGGTTATCTCTATATCACCGGCAGGTCAAAAGAGGTCATTGTCCTGAGTTCAGGCAAGAACATCTATCCTGAAGATGTTGAAAAGATGTATCTGTCATCGAAACTGATCAAAGAGCTCTGCGTTATCGGCATAGAGCATCAAGGGATAACAGACTCTCTCCATGCGGTGATCGTCCCTGATTTTGATTACGCAAAACAGGCTGCCCTTTCCAATCTGCAGGATGCGGTCAAGTGGGAGATCAATGCACTCTCCGGAAGCCTTCCCTCATACATGAGAATACAGGGGTTCACGCTCCGGAAAGACCCCCTGCCCCGGACACCGCTCGGCAAATTGCGTCGCTTTATGATCAGGGCCGGTCAGCAGCAGCCGGCACCGGTAAAGCATGATATTCCTTCTGCTGATCAGACATTGTTTGCAGATGAGGTTGGCAGCAAGGTGCTGAAGGTTATCAGTGATTTATCGAAGAAAGAAAATGAGATACAGGCAGATGATAATCTTGAACTCGACCTGGGCCTGGATTCGCTCTCCAGGATCGAACTCGTTGTGGCACTTGAAAAAGCGCTTTTCCTGAAGCTCCCCGAGGATTTCATGTCTGATATCCATACCATCAGGGAACTCATCGAAAAAACCAGAGCATCGTTACAGGGGCCCAGAGCAGTGCAGGCTGAGAAGACCGGCTGGAAAGAGATCATATCCGCAGAGCCCCAAGAGCAGATCATGCTTGAGAGACCTGAATTGATAATGCTGCCGTCGAGGGTGGTGTATGCTGCTCTGAGGCTGTTCATGAAGCTCCTTTTTCGCCTCGAAACACAGGGGCTTGAGAATGTTCCTGTCCCCGGGAATTTCATCATTACCCCAAATCATGCCAGCTATCTCGATGGGTTTGTTGTCGTGCTTTCATTGCCCTTCTCTGTATTCAGAAACCTGTATCTGCTGGGTATCAGCGATTTTTTCATCGGCTCCCTGAAGGGATGGATTGCAAAGAAGACCCATGTGATCCCCATTGACTCCTCCGCATACCTCAGCAGGGCGCTCCAGACTTCTGCGTACGTGCTGCGGCATGGCCGCTCTCTCTGCGTCTTCCCTGAAGGTGGACGGTCGCCTGACAATGCGCTCCTTGAGTTCAAAAAAGGTGTCGGCATCCTTGCCGTAGAAATGGGAATACCTGTTGTCCCTGTTTATATTAAAGGGGCGTTTGAGGCCCTGCCGAGAGAGGCAGCATGGCCAAAGTTCACCAGGATCTCAGTCATCTTCGGAACGCCGCTTTCTGCAAAGGAGACAGATTTTTCCAAAAAACCTGCGGAGATGGATGATTACCAATATTTTGCGTCTCTGATACGGGAGAAGGTGAAGGAACTATCCCAGTCCTCCTAGGCTGGCGGCCGGCCGGAGCTGTTTTGCCCATTGCCGCCGATGATACTGATCAGTTTCGTGAGCAGCTGCCTGAAAATGCCACGACTTTTTCCTGCGGAGCTTTTGAGTGAGGGGTATATGGTTATTCGTCCATGCTTGTCAGCCTCGTATGTCCTGCTTCCCATAGTGAAATTATAGCAGAGAAAAATGGCGAGTCAAATTAAGATTGATTCATTATATGGCCTGAGCAGCGTTAAGGGTTGCAACCAATGCTCATCAGGGGCTTCCTGCTTCAGCAACGTGCGGGATATGTTCTGTTTTAACCGGGTCCATTGCTTTACATTTCTCCCGTTATTCCTGTATCTTTTTAAGATGATCGATCTTCATACACACACTATTTTCAGCGATGGAGAGCTGATTCCTTTTGAGCTGGTCAGGAGGGCTGAGGCAATAGGATGCCGGGCTATTGCTATCACGGACCACATGGATGCATCCAATCTTGACCTTATCATCCCCCGTATCGTAAAAGCTGTCGAAAAGCTTAAATCCCATGTCCCGATCGATGTAATCCCCGGCGCAGAGATTACCCACGCACCGCCCGGACTGATCGCAGACCTGGTAAAAGATGCCCGTGCGCTCGGCGCAAAGATCGTTGTTGTGCATGGCGAGACGATTGCTGAACCGGTGATAAAAGGCACGAACAGGGCCGCTATTGAGGCTGGCGCCGACATCCTCTCTCATCCGGGAATGATCAGCATCGAGGACATGCTCCGCGCAAAGGAAAAGAACGTTCTTCTTGAGATCACGGCGCGACGGGGCCATGCATTCACCAACGGCTATCTCGCAAAAGAAGCTATAAAGTTCGGCGTGCCTCTTTGCATCAATACTGACGCTCACGGCCCCGGGGATCTCATCACGAAGGAGCATGCCCGGAACATCCTGCTGGGAGCCGGTATTGAGGAAAACAGGATAGATTCCGTATTTGAAAATTCTAAATCCCTTGTAGATAGAGTCCTAAGGAGGAGCAATGCCTAAAGCGATAAAAAAGAAGTCAGCGCATAAAAAAGAGGTCGATACTGAGATACAGGTAAAAGACAGTTTCGAAGGCATGAAAAAGGTCTTCGAACAGAGGCAGAAGTCACTTGTTAGCTATGGCCTGGTTGCGCTCAGCGCGGCAATTGTCATCGGCGGCATCGCCGTTTACCGGTTCAGTGCCAATGACAAGGCCCGGCAACTCGAATACGACGCGTACAAGGCCTATTACAACATATATCAGAAGACACCTCTTGCCGGGCAGGACAAAGCACAAAAAGCTCTGGAACTGTTTCAGCAGGCATATGAAAAGAAGAAGTCGCCAAGGGTTCTTCTCTTTATAGCAGACGCATATGCAGAAATGGCAAAATACGATGAAGCGTTAAAGACGCTTGATGAATTCACTCAACGGTTTGTTCGTGAAGAGGCCCTCATCCCCCTGGCCTATCAAAAAATGGTTGTGCTGCAGCTCAAGAAAGGGAGTAGGGATGAGGCATTAAAGACCCTTGACAGGATTTCTGCTGCTCCGGGCGACATGCTAAAGGACTTTGCCCTTATCCAGAAGGCGAGAATGCTCGAACAGGATGGCAAAAAAGATGAAGCAATCGTGAAGTATAAGGAGCTTGCGGCGAAATACCCTCAGTCACCCTATGTTGAGGAGGCAAAGACAAAATCCGGCGAGAAAAAAGCAGGATAATAAAAGACCGATTACGCTTTTCGGGTTTTCTTTGATTTGGTGCTCTTCCTTGCGGTTGCAGCACCTTTCTTTTTGCCTGAAACAGAGGAGACTTTTACTTTCTTCTGCGACACCTTTTTCATAAGAGCCCTATCGAGATTGTCCAGACTGAAAAGGTCCTTTGGCGGCAGATAGATCGTGCTCCCTTTCTTGAGGGGCATAATCTTTTCAATGGCGTTCAGGGAAAGAATTACCGGCACAGGGATACCGGTTTTCCCTGAGATACTTTTGAAGGTATCGCCCGACTTTACCGTGTATCGGTCAATGGTAAAGCGTTCCACTTCAGGAATGGAAGCGAGCTTCTCCATAAACAGGTCCCGCGACCCTACAGGGATCTTCAGAATATACCGTTCTGCATCCGGCGGTGTACACCATCTCCTGAGCTCAGGATTCAGCCTCTTGACCTCGTCAAGCGTTATACCGGCGCATTCAGCTACAACAGCCAGATCAATCGGAGATTCTATCTCAACCTCGTCATAGCTCAGGGGCGTCTGATACTCTATTGCTTCAAACCCGAACTCCCTGGGATTGGAGGCTATCATGCTTGCCGCAATGAACCTCGGCACATACTCCTTTGTCTCTGTCCTGATATGCTTTGTATCCAGAAGGTCCCAGTAGTCGTCTGCGTTGCTTTTCTTCATTGCCCGCATGATCTTGCCCTCGCCTGCATTATAGGCAGCCATGGCAAGGTTCCATGATCCGAACATGCCATGGAGATCTTTCAGATAGTCTGCCGCCGCCTCGGTAGACTTGACAGGATCCCGTCTTTCGTCTTTCCACCAGTTGATCTCAAGGCCGTATCTCTTGGCGGTCGACGCGATAAACTGCCAGGGACCCGCAGCATGGGCAATGGAATAAGCGTTCGTACTGAAGCCGCTCTCTATAAGCGACATAAAAACTATATCTTCCGGAACATCTTTTTTCCTGAGGATATCTTTCATGACATCGAGGTACTTTCCGGATCTGCTCAGATACAGGGCAAACCGGTCCTTGATCCTGTTGGCAAAAAGGCTGATATTTCTGTCAACAGCCCTTGAGGCGGTCTGATTATCAGCATAGGGCACAAGGACAGGAGATGGCTGAAGGACGATACTGTTCTGGGGCTGGTTAACAGACGGAAGCTCTTGGCTGATCTTTTCTTCTGATGATTCTAATGCTATTGCCGGCAAACTTGTGAGCAGAAGCATAGAGAGAATGGAAAAAAGATGTATGAATCTTTTCATTGGCTATTATTCTCCCGTTAGCGCCTCCCTTTGTCAAGTATAATAGGGCATTTATATAGGGCAAACTTTAAATAAAGCGTCCCATATGCACACTTTATCAGCCACAAATAACGTGCAACCTCTCTGTTCACAAGGATCAGGGGGAAAGACGCTGAAGACATCCATAACTCTTGAGAGAAGCATATCATTGACAACGACAAAGTCCGGACACCAAAATAGAACTGTACAAGCATGAATCTGAAAGAAGCAATAATTATCCAGAACATCTTCAAAGAAAAGGGCCTTACCCTTTCTGTAGCTGAGTCATGCACAGGTGGCCTGATCTGCCATAATCTTACCGCTGTCCCCGGTGCGAGCAGTTTCCTGCAGGCAGGTATTGTGACCTACTCTGCCGAATCGAAAAAAAGGCTTTTGGGAATCTCGCAGAAAACATTCTCTGCCCATGGGATCATAAGCGAAGAAACCGCACGGCAGATGGCTGAAAGAGTCCGCACCCTCACAAAAACCGATATTGCGATCTCAACAACGGGCAACCTCGGCCCTGACGTTCTTGAGAGCAAGCCAAGAGGACTCGTCTTTGTCGCGGTCAGTTCAAAAAAAGGAATGGCTGCAAAAAAATTACAGCTGAAAGGGACAAGGGGAGAGATAAAAGAAAAGGCTGTTCTATCTGCCCTTAAATTCCTTGCAGAGGTGCTCAGCAATGGCTGAACAAATTCCGGCAGCAATCAGGAAAGAGCTCGAAGACCTCGTCAGCGAACTCAATGCCCACAGCTATCGGTATTATGGAGAAGATTCGCCTGTCATTTCTGATGCTGAATATGACAGACAATATCGCCATCTGAAAGACCTGGAAGAGAAATACGGATATGTTCTGCCGGATTCGCCAACACAGCGGGTCGGAGCGTCATTATCAGAGAAGTTCGACAAGATACGGCATACTGAGCCGATGCTCTCGCTCGACAATGCCTTTTCATACGATGAACTGAGGGAATTTGACAGAAAACTGCTGCGGCTCCTTAATACCGATGACGAGATCGAATATACCGTAGAACCCAAAATTGACGGCCTTGCCATGGAACTCACATTCAGCAATGGCCTTCTCCTGAAGGCTTCGACACGCGGCGACGGCTATGAGGGGGAAGATGTTACCCATAACATAAAGACCATCAGATCAGTGCCGCTGAAGATCAAAGGGCCACAAATCCCTGAAAAGATTGATATCCGTGGTGAAGTCTACATGGATGTGAGCGAATTTGAGATGCTCAACAGGCAGAGAGAACACAGCGGAGAGCCTCTTTTTGCAAATCCGAGAAACGCTGCCGCAGGAAGTGTGCGGCAGCTTGATCCTCAGGTGACGGCATCTCGCAAACTTCATTTTACCTGCTATGGCCTGGGAGCAGTCAGGGGCCTGAGCTTCAGGAGTCAGACGGAATTCATGGCATGGATGAAAGAGGTCCGACTTCCGGTGCCTCCAAACATGGTGAACGTAAAAGGCATTGAGAAAGTTATTCAGGCAATCCGGCAATTTGAGGTGGAGCGGGATTCCCTCCCTTTTGAGACGGACGGTGCAGTGGTCAAGGTGAATGATTTCAGCCTTCAGATGAAACTTGGCGTCAGAACACGGGAGCCGCGCTGGGCAACTGCCTACAAGTTTCAGGCAGCCCAGAACAGAACGATCGTGAAGGAGATCCATGGGAGTGTCGGCAGGACTGGCGTTATTACGCCTTATGCGGTCTTTGAACCGGTAAAGATCGGCGGCGTCACGGTGTCCCGATCAACGCTCCATAACTGGGACGAACTACAAAGAAAAGACATACGGGTCGGCGACACGGTTTTGGTCGAGCGGGCTGGTGATGTCATCCCTCGTGTTGTGGCAGTGATCAGGGACAGGCGCACAGGCAGGGAAGAGGTCTTTTCAACCCCTGACAGATGTCCTGCCTGCGGTTCCCGGGTTGTCCGGGAAGAAGGAGAGGTTGCCGTTAAATGCGTATCGCTCCACTGTCCGGCACAGGTTCAGGAAAAGATTATCCATTTTGCGTCCAGGGGAGGCATGGATATTGAAGGCCTCGGAGAAAAAAATGTGGAGCTTCTCTTTGCCCGTGGACTCATCAGGCATTTTGAGGACATTTACCGGATCAGGAAGGAAGATCTGCTTGAGCTGCCGCGTTTTGCCGAAAAATCGGCACAGAATCTGATAGATGCCATTGAAAAATCTAAGCATGCGACACTTGCCAGATTTCTCTTTGCCATCGGCATTGTCCATGTCGGCGAATATGCAGCAAAGCTTCTTGCCAGAAACTTCAGGGAACTGGATGAGCTCTCTTATGTCAAAAAAGAGTCGATCCTTGGGATTAAGCAGATAGGAGAAAAAATCGCGGCATCTGTTTCCGGTTTTTTTAATGACGAGAAGAATATCGACCTGCTCAATTCCATAAAGAAACTCGGCATGAATCTCTCAAACCCGGACTTTACCGCTGAGGAGAAGAGAGAGCTTCCCTTGAGAGGCATGACCTTTGTCATTACCGGTTCGTTGCCAATCGCAAGGAAAGAAGTGGAGGGCCTGATCGAACATAACGGCGGTCATGCAGCATCCGCCGTCTCTGCGAGCACCGATTATGTGGTGGCAGGTCAAGATGCAGGATCAAAGTTGAACAAAGCAATAAAACTGGGCATAAAAACAATCTCATATGAGAAACTATTGGACATGATAGAAGGAGACAAAGGACAGCAGAGGTTGTTCTGACCTTTATGAAAAGACTGACTGAAAAAGAACTGAAAGCAGCGCCGGACTATAAAGAGCTCAAATGGTATCAGGGCATAGCCGTAATTGTGGCAGCCTTTGGAGAGACCTGGAAGCGGCTGTCTGACACGCAGGACTACACGGATGCCGACTACTTTGTGGTTATGGACGAAGACGACAGGGGATCTTTTTTCGGAACTTACTCAGACGACGAACCCATAGAACCGAGCAACTAACCTATCAACTCTCCGGCGTCACCGGCTGCTGAACCGGGGATACGCTGCAAATCTCTTCTGATAATTCAGGCTTGAAATCATTTTTGAATATGGTGAGAATAATGTGGGGGATCGCCTCAGCAAGATATGCGACCACAGTCGCCCAAAAAGCCATCATAAGCAGGACCTTTAAGTCCCTTACCTGATCAGTAACAATTGCATTCAGCAGATAGCAGAACGTAAAGAAAAGTCCCCAGATAAGCGGAGCAACAAATGCGATAAGAATTAATATGCGGTGGGGCTTATTCGCTGCCAGCTTCCAAACTCCTGCCGCAAACAGAAGATAGGGCACAAAAACACGGACTGCATCGAACATATGTTTTAAGATAAACGCATAGCCCTCTTTATTAACGAATGAAAAAATGAGCAGACCAAGGAACCACATTACGAGAGGGAAAAACAGAGACCATTGAAAGAATCTTGATTGCGTCATAATTTATGAAATAACTTTAAAGACCGGCGGACCGATTGTCAACGTGAAATTTCAATTATAATTTTGGCTATTTCTTGTATTTTATATGCGGACTTCTTATCTGCCGAAACACACACCGACAGATTCGGCTGCCTTCACCAGATTCCCTGCAGGGTCAACCAGCTTCATTTTCCTGATCGCCTTTTCAAGCGGCACTGATGTGATATCAGGCGGCCGGTAAGAGACCATATGACCAAACTTCCTCTGTGCGATCAGCTCTACTGCCTTCACGCCGTATTGTGTTGCAAGGATTCTATCTGACGCGCAGGGAGAGCCGCCGCGCTGAACATGACCGAGAACCGTTACCCGCACATCCATACCCGTGATTTTCCTGACGCCCTCTGCAACCCTGTCTCCCATCCCTGCAAAACGCAGGGCATATCCGGAGGAATCCTTTTCGAGCACTGCCATCTCTCCGCCAAGGGGCTTGGCGCCTTCAGCCACTACCACAATGCTTGAATTGCAGTTCGCCTTTTTCCGCTCTATGATCTTGGCACAGACCTGTTTCATGTCATAGGGAATTTCCGGAATGAGGATCACATCAGCGCTCCCGGCAATGCCGGCCTCAAGCGCAATCCAACCGGCATAACGGCCCATCACCTCAACCACGATAACCCGATGATGGCTCTCTGCCGTAGTGTGGAGCTTATCCAGGGCATCGGTCGCAGTCTCAACCGCAGTTGTAAAGCCGAACGTCACATGCGTTGCCGAAAGATCGTTGTCAATGGTCTTTGGAACGCCGATCACCCTGATACCTTTTTTGAAAAACTTCTGCGCGATACCAAGTGAGCCGTCGCCACCGATCACAATGATCGCATCGAGCTTAAGCTTCTTCATGTTTTTGATGACGCTGTCAGAAAGATCTTTTTCGACCTGCTTACCTTTTTCCATCATCTTGACTGCAAAAGGGTTCCCCCTGTTCGTTGTACCGAGGATTGTGCCTCCCCTGAATAGGATGCCGCGCGTGTTCCAGGGCGTGAGCTCCTTGGTATTGGTCTTGCCCATGAGGCCTTCAAAACCGTCAAATATACCAATGACCTTCCAGCCATACATAATATTTGCAGTCCGCACGACCGCCCTGATCACGCCGTTTAAGCCAGGGGCATCACCCCCGCCTGTCAGGATGCCTATTCGCATATCGTTTCTCCTTTTCATAGCTTTGTCGTCTCCTGGCCGAGCCACTGAAGATACTCGTCAGAGCCTCCAATGACAGGGAGGGCAATGATCTCAGGCACTGTGTAGGGATGGATCTCCTTTACCCTCTTTTCGAGGTCCCTGAAGAACTCCTGTTTTGTCTTCACGAGCATAAGGACCTCGGCTTCGTCCTCGATCTTCCCCTGCCAGCGGTATATAGAGCGGATATTTCGGATGATGTTGACGCAGGCTGCAAGCCGGGAAGCGACAAGGTCATTGGCCATCTTTGCAGCATCGTCCTCATTGGGAGCCGTGATCAGGACAATAACGAAATCAGTCATGCCATTACCCCTCCTTTATGTGTTTGCCCCCCGGGAGAGAGGCAACAGGGAGATATCTGTTCAAGCGGCTATTCGTCAAAGGCAAAAGGCGTAATTCCAGGCTAAAAGAAGAACTCCATCTGCTCAAGATGCTCACCCGGGAAGTTGATTGGATAGATGTTATCAAAGCAGGCTGAACAGTAGTTCTCCGAATCAGACACGATCTTTTTAAGGCCCTCAAGGCCAAGATAGGCAAGGGAATCTGCAGTAACATATTTTCTGGTCTCTTCGACATCATGGCTCGATGCAATAAGCTCCTGCCGTGTCGGGGTGTCAATGCCGTAATAACAGGGCATAATGGTAGGCGGAGAGCTGATCCGCAGATGCACCTCTTTTGCCCCGCCCGTTTCCCTCAGCATTTTGACAATCTTCTTGCTTGTGGTACCCCTGACAATAGAGTCGTCAATAACAACAACGCGCTTGCCTTCAATCAGCTTCTTGACAGGGTTCAGCTTGATCTTCACGCCAAAGTGCCTGATGCTCTGTTTCGGCTCGATAAAAGTCCTGCCGATATAATGGTTCCGTATCAGACCAAAATCAAATGGTATACCACTTTCTTCCGAGTAGCCAAGGGCGGCAGGAACACCGGAATCCGGCACAGGGATTACCAGATCTGCGTCCACTTTTGATTCTCTCGCAAGCTGTCTGCCGAATTCCTTCCTGATCCCGTTGACATTCTGACCGCCGAAGATATTGCTGTCCGGCCGGGCAAAATAAATGAACTCAAAAATACAGAATGCCCTCCTCGAACTGAGAAGGAACTTCCTTGATGTTATGCCCTCGTCGTTGATGATGACCATTTCACCCGGCTCAATATCGCGTATATACGTAGCATTGATCAGGTCAAGAGCGCAGGTCTCCGAGGCAACGACATAGGCACCATCCACCTGACCGAGACAGAGCGGCCTGACGCCATAAGGGTCGCGAACTGCAATAAGTTCTTTCTCTCTCAGAACAAGAAGGCTGTATGCACCGCTGACTTCCTTCAGGGCGTGCGCTACCCTCTCGGAGAAGTTCTCGCCTTTTGAATGTGCGATGAGATGAACAACCACCTCGCTGTCGGATGTTGACTGAAATATCGCGCCCTCATCCTCCAGGGTCTTTCTGAGTTCAGGCGCATTCACAAGATTGCCGTTATGCGCAAGCGCGAGTGCTCCAAGAGAAAAGTTCGCAACGATCGGCTGAACATTTTTCAGAACGCTGCTGCCCGCCGTGGAATAACGGTTATGGCCGATCGCTATATGGCCAGGGAGCTTCTTCAGCCTCTTTTCGCTGAAGATGTCGGCCACAAGCCCCATTCCCTTTTCGATATAGAGCTGGCGCGCATCGGATGAGCATATACCTGCGCCTTCCTGCCCCCTGTGCTGCAGGGCGTACAGGCCGAGATAGGTGAGGTTTGCCGCCTCCGGATGGCCGTACACGCCAAAGACGCCGCACTCTTCATGAAATTTGTCAAAGGGATCAGACTTGTCTATATAGGGGATATAGGAGCCCTGCCTGCAGGTTTGCGGGCTAAGGGCGCACGGCTTTTGCTTTATGTTGTTCCTCAGTTTATTGTGCACTGGCGGCAGACACTCTCTCCGGGAAATTAAAGTAATTCATTTTACCATAAACATCCATCCGGTTTGGCGAATATATGTGGCGTTGCACTTAACATGGGCATGTCCCGTTGACAAATCTCATGCTGATAGGCTAATTTTAACTCATACGCGCAAGCGGAGTGCCACTGCTGACGAACAGCGGGGTGCAAGTGAAGAGAAATCAAAGGCCATGAAGGCATGCACCAGAAGGTGCAGTATTCATGGCCTTTTTTATTTGATCAATATTCATCCAGCCGAGAAGGCGACAACCTCCATGAAGGAGAGGCCTTATTCTTTATTTAGGGAACAACTTTTATGCAAATGGAGGTTTTCTTATGGGTCTCAAAGTTTTTATCGCATCATTCTTCATGGCCTGTCTGGTCTCTGCGCAGGCCTTTGCTGCTCACCCACTGATCACTGACGACACGGGTACGCAGGGCAAGGGCAAGTTTCAGATAGAGATCAATGCCGAATATGCGAGCGACAGCGGCAATACCGAGACCGCTTTAGGCGCAACGCTCTCTGCCGGACTGCGGGACAATCTCGATCTTGTCATTGGGGCACCCTATATCTTTCTCCGCGAAAAAAACGAAACCGGTCACTGGTACCATCAAGACGGAATCTCAGATCTTTCCCTGGCGCTCAAATGGCGGGTATTCGAACATGAAGGGTTCAGCCTTGCGCTTAAACCAGGTGTCACACTGGCGACCGGAGATGAAGCTAAAGGATTAGGAGACGGCAAGCCGACATACAGCCTTTTTCTTATAACCTCAAAGGAACTGGAGCCGTTCACCCTTCATCTTAACCTCGGCTACATAGCAAACCGAAAGGAAGTCCGCGACATCTGGCATTACTCCCTTGCTGCTGAATATTCGGCATCAAAAAGCATCAGGATCGTCGGCAATATCGGGGGGGAGACAAACCCTGACAGGACATCGAACGTTCATCCGCTCTTTGCGCTGGCGGGATTGATCTATAAGGCAGCCGACAATTTTGACATCGATTTCGGCGTCAAGACAGGCCTGAGCAGAGCTGAGGCCGATTATACTCTGCTGGCTGGTATTGCCTTCAGGTTTTAGGGAGGAATAACCATGCATATGGCAGATGCGTTACTATCACCTGCGGTAGGGGCAACCTTTTGGGCGGGGACGTTAGGAACTATTACATATTGCTCAAAAAAGCTTAAGAGCAATCTGGATGAAAAATTAATGCCTCTTATGGGCGTCCTTGGGGCGTTCATCTTCGCTGCCCAGATGATAAACTTTACGATCCCTGCAACCGGATCATCCGGGCACCTTGGCGGCGGCCTGATCCTGGCTATCGTTCTGGGGCCATATGCGGCCTTTCTTGTCATGGCATCGGTTCTTACGGTCCAGGCGCTTTTTTTTGCCGACGGGGGCCTTCTTGCCCTTGGCTGCAATATCTGGAATCTGGGCATCTATCCCTGTTTCATGGCCTATCCCCTGATATACAAATCTCTGGTCAAGCCGGGAACCAGCTCAGGCAGGATTATGATGGCATCGATACTATGCGGTGTGGTGGGACTGCAGCTCGGAGCTTTTTCTGTTGTCATGCAGACATCGCTGTCGGGCAGGAGCGAACTTCCCTTCAGTACCTTTCTGCTGCTGATGCAGCCTGTACATCTGGCCATTGGTATTGTTGAGGGATTTGTTACCGCCGGGGTCATCAACTTTATAAAGGCAGCCCGCCCGGAGATCCTCGAAAGTGCTTTTTCGGCTCAACCTTTATCCACAGAAATTTCGATCAAAAAGGTTGTTGCCGGTCTGTTGATTGCAACTCTGCTCACCGGGGGAGTTCTCTCATGGTTTGCGTCCTCCAATCCTGACGGTCTCGAATGGTCCATTGTAAAGGTCCTTGGCAAATCCAGGCTTTCTGAGGCAGATCACGGGATAGCTCCGGCACTGAAGTCATTACAGGAGAAGACCGCGTTTTTCCCTGAGTATGGTTTTCCGAAGACCGCAGAGGGAGAAAAAAGAAAAGATGAGACCTCCTCCTGGCCCGCAATTGATCCCGGCAGATCCGGCTCCGGCATTGTCGGAGCTGCTCTGGTGCTTGCCGCCGTGCTTCTGATTGGAGGGATTATCAGGGTATTGCGCAGGAAATCGGCATGAAACAGTGCTCTCTCGGGTGATAGTAATTCATGTTTGATAATGCATATTTCAATATCGGCTATCTTGATACATTGTCTTATCGGGATACGATCATCCACAGGCTTGATCCGAGAGCAAAGCTGATAGCCACGCTGGCGTTCATTATTACCGTCGTATCGTTTCCAAAGCATGAATTTGCCGGGCTTCTGCCTTTTCTGCTTTTCCCTGTTCTGCTTTTTTCGCTCAGCGATGTACCGGTGAAGTTCATCCTTAAGAAGGTCCTTTTGGTATCGTCCTTTGCCGTATGTATCGGCATATTCAATCCTCTTCTTGACAGGCAGATTACGACCTCTTTTTTCGGCTTTTCCGTTTCAGGGGGATGGATATCATTTTTTTCTCTCATGCTGAAGTTTTTTCTGACCATAGTCTCTGCCCTGCTCCTTATCGCGACTACTTCATTCCCCGGAGTATGCCATGCACTGCAGAAGATGGGCATGCCCGAACTATTTATTTCCCAGCTTTTATTCCTGTACAGGTATATCTTTGTACTGGTTGAGGAGGCTATGAAGATCGTGCGCGCAAGGGATATGCGGTCTTTCGGGAAAAAAGGGCTCGGCATAAAACCGGCAATAAGCCTTTTCGGCTCTCTTTTTCTCCGAACTGTTGAGCGGGCTGAACGAGTCTATCAGGCAATGCTTTCGCGCGGATTTACCGGCAGGCTTAACACCTCAAGGACTTATTCCCTCACGATTTCTGACGTATTGTTTGTCTGCCTCACGATCATGTTTTTATACCTTTTCAGAACATATGATGTGGTCAGCACTGTCGGAAGAGTTTCGATGAGACTGCTTGGGTAACCGATGAGCCATCATATTGTTGAATTTAACAACGTTCATTATCAATACCCTGACGGAACAGCCGCTCTCAACGGTCTCTCTTTTCGGATCACCCATGGAGAGTCAGTCGGGATCGTGGGAGCCAATGGATCGGGCAAGTCAACGCTCCTGATGCATACAAACGGTTATCTGCTGCCGCAGACCGGAGCCATCACCATCGGCGATTTCCAGCTTAATAAGCAGACCAGGCAGGAGATACGAAAAAAAGTCGGCCTCATATTCCAGAACCCTGATGATCAGCTCTTCATGCCGACGGTCTTTGAAGACGTTGCTTTCGGCCCGCTCAATCTCGGCCTCAGCCCTGAGCGGGTCAGTGAGACGGTGCAGGAGGCTCTCGAAACCGTCGGCTGTTCAGCGCTGCGGAACAAGCCCCCGCATCATCTGTCGGGCGGCCAGAAGAGCGCCGTTGCCATTGCATCTGTCATTGCCATGCAGCCTGATATCCTGGTCATGGATGAACCGGCCTCGCATCTTGACCCAAAATCAAGGAGGGCATTGATTAATCTTTTGAGGCACTTTCACCATACCAAGATCATTGCGTCTCATGATCTTGATCTTATCCTGGATGTCTGCAGGAGATGTATCATTGTAAAAGAAGGAAGAGTTGTCGCTGACGGCCTGACTGAAGAGTTACTGGCCGACAGGCAGCTTCTTGAAGAAAACAACCTTGAACTGCCGTTATCATTACAGAAAAGAGAATTGCCAACAGGAGGATTTATGGACGAATTAGGCAAGCTGCATCATCTGCTTGGTCACTGGGCTGAACACAACATTGAGCATGCAAAGACTTACGAGGATTGGGCAAATAAAGCCGGAGTCCTCGGGAAGAAGGAACTGGCCGGGGTCCTGAAAAAAATTGCTGAGGAGACTCTGGCAATGGACAGCCGTTTTAAAGAAGCCCTGGA
>JACRLO010000008.1 GCA_016235245.1 Nitrospirota bacterium
GATGACAGCAGCCTCAGAAAACTGATAACCACGATACTGCGTAATCAGGGCTATACCGTGATCGAAGCAACCGATGGCGCAGATGCAGTCGAAAAATACAGCGGCAGCAGTGATATCATACAACTGCTCGTCCTTGACGGAATCATGCCGAAGAAAAACGGTAAAGAGGCGTTAGACGAAATCAGGCTCATCAATCCTTCGGTGAAGGCCCTCTTTGTAAGCGGCTACGCAGAAGATATTGTCAGCAGGCAGGGGCTGCTTGAACCGGGCATCACGTTTATTCAAAAACCGCTCTCGCCTTCAGCCCTGCTGAAGAAGGTGCGGGAGCTGCTGGACGACTGATTCATCTCCGGCTTCTCAGCGAGTAAATTCGTCCAGCGCAAACGTAAGCCCTTCTGCTCTGCCCTGCCAGTATGCTATCTGGTCACGGGTCATCCAGATATCGTGAAAGTTCTTGAGATCGGCATTTTCAAGCAGCTTCAGTTTTTCTGAAAACTCAAGCTTTTTGGCGACCGCACGGTCATATTCAGCCTGTATTTTTTCGATATGGGTCACGTGTTACCGCCTTATGAGATTCAACGCCATATTTGTACCCATCTTCATGCCATAGCCGAGTGATATTATCAGCATCGCGACAGGTTCAAGGAGCCGGGCCGCCGTAAGAGGTCCGCAATCGATTGGGTCGAAGCCCACATCTCTGATCAGCTTTGCTACGACCGTTTTTGCCCCGGCATCATCCCCGCAGTAAAGCATACTTGCCATCCGGGAGCCGAAGAGGCGCGACTTCTCCTCATACACCTGGGCAAAGGCCGTATTGAACGCCTTAACTACCTTTGCTCCGGGGACCATTCCGGCAATCTCCTCTGCAGCAGAACTGGTATACCCCAGCTCAAGTCCGCTCAGATCGGGTTTAAGCGGGTTCGTACAATCGATAACAATTTTATTATTCAGGGTGCCTGCCTGTTTGAGCGCATCAGGGACATCCGGCCAGCGTACCGAAAGGAGGATTATATCCGCCTGGGCCGCGTCTGCAGGCGTACCGGCCCTCGCATTGGGCAGAGCCGCTGCCAGAACATTCAGCTTTTCCTGATTCCGGGAATAACTGAAGATAATCCGGTGGCCTTTCATACCCCAGATCTTTCCAAGACCGCTGCCCATATTTCCGGAACCGATAATACCTATTTCCATATGCAGCCCTCTCTTTCTTCTTTTCTCCACTATACCAGACAATGCACTAACTGTCGAATAACTAAAAAAAGGGTGCAGGGAAAACCCTGCACCCTTCGGCGTATAGTATCGAAGAGAAATACTTACGGTTTCCACTGCTCAGCGAACTTGCCGTCCTTTGTTGTCCATACAACATAGGGAGGGGCAGTAACATCACCCTTATCGTCAAACCTGATCTTCCCCACTGCGCCGGAAAACTCCAGCGTATGGAGCTTTTCGATAACCTTTGTGCCCTCTGTCGTATTTGCATCCCTGATAGCCGTAAGCATGATATTGGCAGCATCATAGGCATAGATGGAGTATGGGCCGAGCTCACCGAACTTCGCATTGTATCTGCTGATAAAGTCCTTTGCAGTGGGAATATTCTTCGGGTCAGGGCTGAAGGTAAGATACGTGCCCTCCGCTGCCTGCGCTCCTGCAATCTCTATGAATTTCGGATCGATGGAGCCGTCACCGCTCATAAACGGCGCCTTCATACCAAGTTCACGCGACTGCCTCACAAGCAGGCCCATCTCGGGATAGATGCCGCCGAAAAATATGAGTTCAGGCTTCTTCTCCCTGATCGTGGTGAGCACGCCCTTGAAGTCCTTGTCCCCCTGGATAATGCCGCCATAAAAGACGATCTCGACCTTATCACCAAGCGCTTTTTTGAACTCATCGGCAAGACCCTGGCCGTAGGTTGTCTTGTCATGGAGGACGGCAATCTTCTTCAGTTTCAGCTGACTGTTGACAAAATCAGCGCCGACCTTGCCCTGCTGGTCATCCCTTCCACAAACCCTGAACACCCCCTTGTACCCCTTCTCCGTAAACTGCGGATTCGTGGAGCCGGGCGAAATCATCGGCAGGCTTCCCCTGTTATAAATATCAGATGCGGGGATGGAGCAGCTTGAGTTGAAGTGGCCGATAATGCCGACCGCGCCGTCATTAACGATCTTGTTCGCAACGGAAACCGCCTGCTTCGGGTCATGCTGGTCATCGCCGATAATCAACTCGATCTTTTTACCCAGCATGCCGCCTTTTGCGTTCCATTCCTCAACCGCAAGGGAAACACCGTTTTTGAAATCAGTGCCCATCTTCGACTGATCTCCTGTCATGGGGCCTGCAACGCCGATCTTGATCGAGTCTGATTTTTTCTGGCAGCCTGCCATAAGAGTCAGCGCAATACCAAAGTACAGAAGCAACAGGTATCTTTTTTTCATGTTATCCTCCCGGGACTTTCTGAATTATTTTATGAAATCGTTTTGCGTTTTGCGTTATGTCGCCCCTGCAGATCGCAGTGGCAAGCGCAACCGCGTCGGCTCCCGCACGCATGACATCAGCAGCCGTATCGATGCTGATGCCGCCGATAGCCACAACAGGAATATTGCAATTTTGTTTTATTGTCTTAAGAATGTCAACCCCTTTTGGCGCGCCGGCATCCTTTGTGCTCGTATGGAAAATAGGGCCAAACCCGATGTAGTCAGCCCCTCCTGCTTCTGCCTCTGCTGCCTGCTTCAGAGTATGGGTAGAAATACCGACGATCCTGCTGCCCATAATTTTTCTGGCCTCCGGCAGCGGCAGATCGTCCTGACCCAGATGAACACCGTCAGCATCTGTAGCAAGCGCAATATCAGCATGGTCGTTGATGATAAATACTGCGTTATAGGAGCGGGTCAATTCCCTGAGCTTTACGGCCTCATCATACATTTCCCGTCGTGTCTTCTGTTTTTCCCGGTATTGGATAAACGTAATACCTTCATCAAGCACACGTTTCACCATCTCGGTAAAGGGGATAGCTGACCAGGTCCTGTCCGTGATGAAGCAGATGCCGTGCTGATACATTGAGGGACTATGGTTATTTATTGGCCGGTTGCAGAGGGTTGTTCATCTTCTCGACCAGGCCGGTATTGAACTCACCCCTGACAAAGTCAGGATCGTTCAAAACTCTTTTATGGAACGGTATCGTCGTCTTGATGCCTTCGATAATGAACTCACCGAGGGCACGTCGCATCCTCGCCATGGCCTCCTCCCGGTCGCGGCCATGGACGATCAGCTTTGCAACCAGGGAATCATAATGCGAAGAAACAACGCAGCCGTTGTACATGGCCGTATCCACGCGCACGCCCGGTCCGCCCGGCACCGCCATAAACGTGATCCTGCCGGGGCAGGGGATAAACCGTTCGGGGTCCTCGGCATTGATTCTGCATTCTATGGCATGTCCGGTAAACTTCACCTGCGGCTGCTTCAGCTCCAGGGGAAAACCAGCAGCCACCCTGATCTGCTCCTTCACAATGTCTATGCCCGTTACAAACTCGGTGACCGGATGCTCGACCTGAAGACGCGTATTGATCTCCATGAAGTAGATGTTGCCGTCAGGCTCCACGATAAATTCAACCGTGCCCGCATTGCGGTATTTGATCGCCCGGGCAGCCTTTACCGCATATTCACCGATCTTTTTTCTGAACTTTTCCGAGGCGATAGGCGAAGGCGACTCCTCGATCAGCTTCTGGTGGCGCCTCTGCACAGAGCAATCCCGTTCGCCCAGGTGAAGGATATTGCCCTTGCCGTCCGCAATGATCTGCACCTCGACATGGCGCATCTCGGTAATATATTTTTCCATATAGAGCTCGCCATTGCCGAAGGCCGTAAGCGCCTCTCTCTGCGCCATGAAAAAAAGTTTCTCAAGTTCAGCTTCTTCCCTGATGATCCTCATACCGCGTCCGCCGCCGCCGGCAGATGCCTTGATAATCACCGGAAACCCGATTTTTTTTGCCAGCTTGAGCGCTGATTCCTCTGTCACCACAGGGCCGTCGCTGCCGGGAACCACAGGCACTCCTCTGCGCTTCATCGTCTGCCGGGCTTTCGACTTGTCCCCGCCAAGCCTTATTGTCTCCGCAGACGGACCGATAAAGGTGATTCCTGAGGTAAGACAGGCCTCTGCAAACTGAGGGTTCTCCGAGAGAAAGCCGTACCCCGGATGGATCGCCTCCGCATCAGTAATCTCTGCCGCAGAAAGAATACTGGGAAGATTATTATAGCTCTGGGCTGTGCTTGCCGGACCGACGCAGACAGATTCATCCGCGAGCTTTACGTGGAACGACTCCTTGTCCGCGTCCGAATAGATCGCAACCGTCTTGATGCCGAGTTCTTTGCAGGCACGGATGACCCTGACCGCTATCTCTCCGCGGTTGGCAATGAGAATCTTATTAAAAAGCTTCATGCAGGCTCAACAAGAAAGAGCGGTTCACCGTATTCAACCGCCTGTCCGTTTTCCACAAGGGCTTTCACAACCGTGCCGTCAGCCTCACACTCGATCTCGTTCATGAGTTTCATCGCCTCTATCAGGCAGAGGACCTGTCCCTTTTTCACCTTCTGGCCGATCTCGATAAAGCTCGCAGCCTCAGGTGACGGCGAACGGTAAAACGTTCCGACGATAGGGGAGGTAATGGTGATCAGCCTCTGTTCAGGCTCTTCAGCTACCGCCTCTCTCACCTGCGTTTCCTGCGCAGTAACGACAGAAGGCCTGTGAGCAGGGATATCGATAGACTGCAGATATTTCTCGCGTTTGATTTTTACCTTGGTGCCATCCTTCTCAACCTGCAGCTCGGTAATGTCCGTTTCCTTGAGAAGTTCTATGATCTCTTTAAGGTCCTCAAGTTCCATTATCGCACCCTTTCTATATATTCAGACGTCCTCGTATCGACTCTGATCGTGTCTCCTTCACTGAGATGAAACGGCACCCTTACGACCGCACCGGTCTCGAGCGTTGCGGGCTTCCCGCCCCCAGATGAGGTATCACCCTTGAACCCTGCCGGGTCGGTCTTCGCAATGACCAGTTCCGCAAAGGTCGGCAGTTCCACATTAAGGGGCTCTCCCTTATAGTAGAGGACCTTCACCTCCATATTTTCCTTAAGGAAAAGCTTTGTATCGCCCAACTGCGCCGAGCTCAGCGGAAGCTGCTCGTATGTTTCCTGGTCCATAAAGATATAGTCCTCGCCCTGGGCATAGAGATACTGCATCTTTTTCTCTTCAAGTCCCGCAGGAGGAAATTTTTCGCCTGACCTGATCGTCTCTTCGATAACGCCGCCGGTCTTGAGATTCTTCATCTTTGTCTTGACGTTTGCGCCGCCTCTTCCCATCTTGACGTGCTGAAAATCGATGATCTCGTAAGGTTCACCCTTATATTCTATCTTTGCGCCTTTTCTGAAATCACTCGTTGCTATCAATGGTTTATTCCTCCTGAATCAATGTTAGACTGTTTCAAGTCTTTTGGGAAGCGTTGTCAGGGTCGTACAACCGTGCTTCTCGACATGGACCATGTCTTCGATCCTTACTCCCCC
The DNA here is from genome assembly GCA_016235245.1 of Nitrospirota bacterium. Taxonomy (NCBI): domain Bacteria; kingdom Pseudomonadati; phylum Nitrospirota; species Nitrospirota bacterium. Next base: position 5,547 of record JACRLO010000008.1, read on the forward strand.
GAAGCCGGGCAGATAAATCCCTGGTTCGATAGTAAATACCATGCCGGCCCTGATCGTTTCTCTGCCAAAGCGGGATACGCGCGGCAGTTCATGGACATCGAGGCCAACCCCATGGCCCGTGCCATGGCCAAAGAAGTCACCGTACCCTGCCTTTTTTATAACATCTCTTGCGGTCTTGTCAACCGTGCGGGCAATGACCCCTTCACCTACAGAGGTGATCGCCCTCTGATTCGCGCTCAGAACCGTATTATAGACTTCAATCTTCCGCGAAAGGTCCTTCCCTCCTCTTAAAAGAAAGGTCCTGGTCATATCGGAGAAATATCCTCCTGCCTCGCCGGCCCAGTCAAACATGATGAAGTCGCCCTGTTTGATCCTGTTGTCGGTTGGCCTTGCATGAGGCATTGCCGAGTTTTTCCCCGCGGCAACGATAATGTCAAAGGGGATCACCGCGCAGCCCTGGCTCTTCAGCCCCGCCTCAAGCCGCAGCGCAAGATGACGTTCCGAAAAGCCCGGCTTGATATAGGGTTTAACTTCGAGAAAGGCCTTCTCTGCCCGCTCAACAGCCCTGCTGATCATCTTGAGTTCAAGCCGGCTCTTGATCCGCCTCAACTCCTCGACCAGGTTCGTGACGCTCTTTACCCTGAACCCCTTCCTCAGAAGCGATTTATAAAATGCATAGGAGACTGTCGATTCAAAGCCAAGCGTCTTGATGCCAACAGCCTTTGCCCTCTCCAGAATCTGTTTTGGGCGTTCCTCGCTCTCGATTACGATATCAAAACCACGCACCTCCCGCTTTGACTGCTCTTCATACCGGGAGTCGGTAAAAAAAATGCGCTCTTTCTTCGTTATAAGCAGACAGGCCGATGAACCGGTAAACCCGGAAAGATAGCGGATATTTCTGATATGGGAAATAAGCATGCCACTGATCCCCTTGGAAGCAAGGGATTCGGTTATCGCAATAATCTGCTTCATCCCTTCAGGATCTTCCGGCTGGCTCGTACGGCAAGGAGATAACCATCAACCCCGAGGCCGCTGATCTGTCCCGTAGCAACGCCGGCGATATAAGAGGTTCTCCTGAAATCTTCTCTCTTATGGATATTCGAAATGTGGACTTCAATGGCAGGCCTGCCCACCGCAGAAATGGCATCCCTGATCGCAATGCTCGTATGCGTATAGGCAGCCGGGTTGATGATCAACAGGTCATAAGCCTTCTTTTGGACTGCATCGACAATGGCTCCCTCGCTGTTGGACTGGAAGGTTTCCGCTTCAATGCCGAGTTCCTTTGACAGCTCGTAAATCTGACGGTTGATCTCCTCAAGAGTCACACTGCCGTAAACATCCGGCTCTCGTGTGCCCAGAAGATTCAGGTTTGGGCCGTGTATGACAAGGATTTTCATGGATATTCAGTTCAGAAATTATTGTTTTTCCGGCGATAGACCGCCGATGCCGGTTCTGCTAAAATTCGTGTTCTATCCTGGGGATCATTGTTTTGAGGACGTAGCGTCCCTTACCGTAATTACCCTCAGGTTTTATGACAAGAGAAAGATAATACTCATCATTGATCTTCCGCATGATAATACCGCAGGTATCCGAGACGATTGAAAATTCTCTGGCCTGTCCCAGACCCAGGTTCTCTGCGGCATAACCGACGTCCCTGATCATCGCAGAGGCCTCAGCGCCAAGCCCTGTCAAATCGATAAGCTTCTCAACAACATATTCCTGCACCGGAATTCCGTCAGAGGCAAGGATCATTGCCGCAACAGCACCGTCAACTTTATCTACCGCCTCTTTAAGAATGTCCGAGAAATTCATCGCGCCCCTTATGTATTCCTTCCAGAAATGCATTCAGTTTGTCTATGAGCAGTTCTTTGTCCTTACCCATCAGTTTCAGCAGCGATCTGAGCTCCTCAACCCGCTGAAGAACCCTCTTGTCATTGGGGTCATCGGTAAGAAATTTCCTGTATACGCCCATCGCCTCGGCAAACTTGCCATCGGCCACAAACCTGTCGGCGTCTGAAAGATCTGTTATATCCTTCTTCGGCACAGCTGCCGGTTCTTCAAACGCAGCAAGCACCGGCTCTTCATCAATTTCAAGCGGCTCTTCCAGAAGTTCAATCGTCTCTTCCGCAGATTCTGCTGCAGAGAAAGGCTCACCAACCGTAGAATTCATCTCCTGAGCTATCTCGTCATCAACATCCTCGAACGACAGGTCCTCCGCCTCAGCAACATCATCTTCAGAGAGGGAAACCGTGCCGGTGTCTTCAGGCTCAACCTGCGTTACAGGATTGCTTTCGTTATGATTTTCAAGCTCGTCACCCATGCCGGACTTATCACCAAAAAGCGAGTCCTTGAAGGCGTTCAGCTCATCTTCAGAATGTTCGACCTGAATGTCAGGGGCCTCAACATGTATCTCTTCGCCGATATGCATCTCCGAGGGCTCTTCCGCAGACGGAGCTCCGGCTCCAGGCATTTTAATCTCACCGTATGACGATTCCGCGTTCCGCGGTTCTTCAACCGGCGGAGCAGGAGACAACGCAGCTTCGATATCCTTCAAATGGCCGACCGACTCTTCATCCATCGGATTAAGCTTCAGGATTGCCTTATATGCCTTTATGGCAAGATCCGTCTCGCCGGTATCCCTGTATACTTCCGCAAGTTTCTTGTGTGCAAAGAGGTTGTCAGGAACGATTTTTATAACGCCTTCGAATTCTTTCCGGGCCTCATCCATCATGCCTTTTTCAAGATACGTCTTGCCCAGCAGAACCCGCGCACTCGTATAGGTGACGTGTTTTTCGAGCCCCTTTTGAAGGACATCTATCGCCTCTTCCAGCATGCCCTCTTTTCTGTATTCCTCTGCAAGGGGCAGAAAGAGCTTCGAGTTAGGGTCTTTGTCAAACTTTTCTCTGAGTTTTTCTATGTCTTTAGATGCCATAACTAGTCAATTTTTTAGCAAAAAATGGAGATAAAGTCAAGTTTTGCCATTAAGATAGCGGTCCAGTATGGCGTCGGCAACATCGTCCTTGCTCATGAGTTTGCTCTGTATGAATCCCGCTTTATCAATAATAACAACCCGGTTCGTGTCCGTCTCGAAGCCGGCCCCCTTCTCAGTGACATCATTAAAGACGATCATGTCCATCTTTTTTCGCTTCATCTTTTCCCTGGCCCTGTCGATCTTCTTGCCGGTCTCTGCGGCAAACCCAATAATAAACGGCCTCTTTTTCTCTTGAGCAATACAACTCACAATGTCCTCAGTACAGGTTAACGAAAGAGATAAGAGCTTTTTTTTCTCAACCTTACCCTTAGACGGTCTGGCAGGCCTGAAGTCCGCAACTGCAGCCGCCATGATCAGGGCAGAAACACCTTTGTCTGTTTCCTCCCTGACAGCAGAAAGCATCTGGGCCGAAGTATCAACACGTCTGCAGGTTACCCCTTGAGGACACTCCAGGGACGTGGGGCCGCTGATCAGCACAACCTCAGCACCGCGATTTCTGGCTGCCCTGGCTAGGCTGAAACCCATCTTCCCTGAAGACCGGTTTGAGATAAACCTCACCGGGTCAAGATACTCCCGTGTCGGCCCTGCCGTCACAACAATCTTCTGACCCTTCAGGTCCTTCGGCGTTAAGGCAGCAACGACTGCAGCAACAATATCCTGCACCTCCGCAAGTCTTCCCGTCCCTTCCTCACCGCAGGCAAGAGGCCCGCTGTCCGGACCTGTCTGGATAACGCCCAGAGAGCGCAGTTTCTTCAGATTATCCTGAACAACCGGATGTTCGAACATCTTTTCGTTCATGGAAGGCGCAATGACCACAGGGCCCCGGAAAGCCAGAAAGGCTGTTGAGAGTATATCGTCAGCTATACCGTTTGCAAATTTGCCGATGATATTTGCCGTAGCAGGAGCCACAACCATAATATCTGCTGCTGCCGGGACTGAAATATGGGTAAGAGGTTCCTGAAAGAGTGAGGTATAGACGGTATTGCCTGATGCGACCTGCAGAGAAAGCGGGGTTATAAACTGCTGGGCTGCCCCGGTCATCATAACCGTGACCGAGGCGCCTTTATCCTTAAGCCTCCGGACAAGCTCTGCGGCTTTGTACGCCGCAATACCGCCGGAGACCCCTAAGAGAACGGACCTATTCTTCAGGTTCGTCAGCTGTAGGTTCCTTTTCCTTTTTGCCGCCGAAAAGCTCATCAAAGGCCATCTTGTCAAAACCGCCGGTCCCCTTCTCCTTCTCGTGGAGATAGACCTTCAGGTCCTTCTCAAGCTCGGTCAGATCCTCGCCTGCGGCCATCTTCCTGCTCTCTTCAAGAAGCTTGCGGTAATCAAGCTTTCCTGCCTTTTCCATGGCGACCCGTGCCTCTTCACCGGTGATGAATTCAAGCTTGTCCTGGACCGCCTCTTCGATCGCAATCGTGGTAACCTTTTTCGACTTTGTTGTTATCCTGGGCTTTGCTCCCAATGAAAGTTCCTTGGCCCTCTGGGTAGCAATGCTTACGAGTCTGAATTTGCCATCGATCTGCTTATGATCAATCTCCGCCGGCAGGGAAATAATGTCCATGAATGTTTACCTCCTGATGATGTTTTTCTCGATCCATGCTGAATCTTTTTTAGAGCTCCGCTGGCCTTCCGCCACAACGATAGCCTCGAACTTGACAAGGGAGCTCTTCAGCAGGTCGTTTACTATAACATAATCATACATCTTATATGCCCGAATTTCCTCACTTGCCCGTTTCATTCTTCTTTCCATATCCTCTTTAGTGTTGCTCATTCTCTTTTCGAGCCTGGCACGCAGTTCGGTGATGGAAGGCGGAAGGATAAAGATGAAGACGCCGTTGCCATAGGTCTTTTTGATCTGTTTCGCCCCCTGGGTGTCAATATCAAGAATAACGTCAAAACCTTCATTAATGATCTTTTCGAGACGTTTACGCGAAGTACCATACAGATTGCCATGCACCTCTGCCCACTCCACAAACTCGCCTTTTTGGATCATGCTCCGGAACTTCTTTTCGCCAACGAATGAATAGTCTTCGTTGTTTACTTCTCCCTGGCGCGGCGACCGTGTGGTATAGGAGACCGAGGTCTTCACGTTATCAAGCGAGTCCACAATTTTCTTGCAGATAGTTGTCTTGCCGGCCCCCGAAGGAGCTGATACGATAAACAGGCTCCCTTTACTCTTCTTCATCGTCACTGCCGCCTTTCCCTTCAAGGAATCTCTGCGTAATCGTCTCTGCCTGAAGAGCAGAAAGAATTATATGGTTGCTCTCGGTAATAATAATCGATCGCGTACGCCTTCCCTGCGTTGCATCCACGAGCTTGCCCGCCTTCTTCGCCTCTTCACGGATACGTTTCATCGGGGCTGAGCCCGGGGTCACGATCGAAACCACTTTGGCAGAGGCGACAACATTGCCGAAACCGATATTGACCAGGACCGGACTGATATCATTTTTTTTCATTGAAATCTCGACCCCTCATTAATCACTGCAGATTCTGCACCTGCTCCCGAATCCTCTCTATCTCTGTCTTCATATCAACCGCAAGCCGGGAAATGCCGTAATCAGCAGACTTTGATGACATCGTATTGACTTCACGGTTCAGCTCCTGGACCAGAAAATCAAGTTTCCTGCCTGCGATGTCGCTTCCAAGCAGCTCCCTGAACTGCTGGATATGACAATCCAGCCTCGCTGTCTCTTCGGCAATATCAGCCTTGCTGGCAAGGACCGCGATCTCCTGCTGCATCCTCGCCGGATCGAGCTCATTGTTTCCAAGCAGCGAACTCAGCTTTTCCTGCAGCCTCACCGCTGCCTCCGGCATTGCCTTAATGATAAGTTCCTTCATCTGCCTGTTCATCCCTTCAAGGGAATCCATAAGCCTGATGAGTTCCTCCGCAAGCAATTGGCCTTCCCTGCTTCTCATACCATGCAGGCTGCCCACAGCCTCATCAAAAACCCGCTTCACCTCTTCCATATCAAAGGAAACATCCGTTTCCATAAACTTGTCATGGAAATATGCCATACTGTTAATGTCCAGAGCACCGGGGATGTGGAACTCCTCCTGGAGGGCCCTGAGAGCACTGAAGATCCTCCCGGCCACAACGTTATTTACCTTAAGGCCGGCAGCAGCCTCACCGGTAATCGATATGGTTACATCGAACTTGCCCCGGTTAAAACGGTCTCTCAGAACATTTCTGAATGCAATCTCATGCTGGCTCAAACAGGAAGGAGCCTTGATATAGATATCGAGAAACCGCTGGTTCAGGGATCGAATCTCAACCCTGCAGCCGGCCCTTTCAGCGCTCCCAAATCCTGTCATGCTCTGTGCCATAGCGATCATAACTATAAAACAGCTCGGCGGATAAGGTCAAATAGGCCTATAAGTTATTGCAATACTTAAATATATTGAAAATTTAAAACTAAATGCTATAAAATTACAATTCATTCTACTTCCGGAGGAAACTATGGCTGAAACAGTTGAGATCAGATGGCATGGAAGAGGCGGCCAGGGAACCGTAACTGCAGCAAAGGTTCTGGCAGATGCCTGCCTGAGCGGAGGAAGGCATGTGCAGGCCTTTCCTGAATACGGACCTGAGCGTGCAGGAGCTCCCCTGAGGGCATACAATCGCATAGCTTCAACGGAACTGAGGATGCACTGCCCGGTGCTTGAGCCTGATGTGGTAGCCGTTGTTGATGCAACACTTCTTGACAGCATCAATATTACGGAAGGCGCAAAGGAAAACACGGTCTTCGTCATCAACACAACGAAAGACCCAAAAGATATCAGGGCAAAACTCAATGCAGGCCCGAAGCAGCGCGTCGTAACCGTTGACGCCACAAAGATCGCCATCGACTGTTTTGGCAGGGCCATGCCGAATTCTCCGATGCTCGGAACAGTCTGCAAAGTAACAGGCCTGGTGACGCTTGAGCATCTTCTTGACGATGTCAGAAACAGTTTCGGCAAGAAGTTCTCCCAGAAGATCATAGACGGAAACCTCGAAGCAACAAAAAGAGGATATGAGGAGGTAAAAGAAGGATGAAAGCAAAAGGATGGAGAGATCTGCCGCCGGGATCTGTTGTGCTTGAAGGTGGCAGCGCAGTTAAGTTCAAGACAGGCTCCTGGAGGGCCTATAGACCTATATGGAAAGAAGAGAACTGCATACAGTGTCTCTTCTGCTGGATCTACTGCCCTGACATGTCCATTAAGGTTAAGGACGGGAAAAGGGGAGAATTCGACTATGATTATTGTAAGGGATGCGGCATCTGCGCCCTGGAGTGCCCTGGCAAAAAAGGTCAGAAGGCCATTGAAATGGTAGAGGAGGGCAAATAGATGGCAAAGGTGGTAGCAGTTACCGGAAATGAGGCCTGTGCAAATGCACTGCGTCAGGTAAATCCTGATGTCTGCGGCATATATCCTATCACACCCCAGACAGATATGATGCAGAGGTTCGCATCGTTCATTGCCGACGGCAAGGTCGATACGGAATCTATCCTTGTCGAAAGTGAACACAGTTCCATGTCTGCCTGTATCGGCGCTGCCGCAGCAGGCGGCAGGGTCATAACCGCAACGTCTTCACAGGGCCTCGCGCTCATGTGGGAGATGCTCCATATCGCATCAGGGGACCGGCTGCCGATCGTCATGCCGGTTGTCAACCGCGCCCTGTCAGCGCCCCTGAACATCCATGGTGATCACTCTGACGCTATGGGAGCCCGCGACACAGGCTGGATTCAGCTCTGGTCCGAAAATGGCCAGGAGGCTTATGACAACACCATTCAGGCGTTCAGGATCGCTGAGCATATGGATATCAGACTGCCGATCATGGTCTGCATGGACGGCTTCATCATCAGCCATTCGATAGAAAGACTGGAATATCTTGAGGACCAGGAAGTGAAGGATTTTGTCGGGCCGTTTAAAAACTTCCTGCCCCTTCTGGACCTTGCAAAACCGAAGAGTTATGGTCCTCTTATCCTTACTGACCTGTATCATGAATACAAGCGCGCTCAGCATGAAATCATGACCAAGGTGAAAGACGTTGTGCTTGATGTCGCAAAGGACTTTGAAAAGATGAGCGGCAGGAAATACGGCATTTTTGAGTCATACAGGCTCGAAGACGCTGACATAGCAATCGTAATCCTGAACTCTGCAGCAGGAACGACAAAAGACGTAATCGATCAGTTCCGGGAAAAAGGAATTAAGGCCGGACTTCTCAAGCCAAGACTCTTCAGACCGTTCCCTTTCACCGAGATTGCAGATGCGCTCAAAAACACCAAAGCGGTCTGTGTCATGGACAGGGCAGACTCATACGGCAGCTACGGACCGCTCTTTATGGAGATTGCCTCAGCACTCTATCCGCTTGAAAAGAAGCCTCTGCTTATGAACAAGATCTACGGCCTCGGCGGAAGGGACTATCTGCCTTCCCATGCTGTTCAGGTGCTCACAGAACTGAATGAAATTGCAAAGAGCGGCAAAGTGAATACACTCAAAGACTACATAGGAGTGAGGGAATAACATGGCTACACCACTTTCGTTAAAAGAGCTTTCAAAAAAGGAAGACCGTTTCACCCATGGCCACAGAATGTGCTCAGGCTGCGGTGCGCCGATCGTCGTAAAGATCGCCATGCTGGCAACTGACTATCCGGTTGTCGTTTCGAATGCGACCGGATGCCTTGAGGTTTCATCCTGCATATCCGAGTTCACGGCATGGAATGTGCCCTGGATCCATACAGCCTTTGAAAACGCAGCGGCCACACTCTCCGGAGTTGAGACCATGTACCGCTCGCTCAAGAAACAGGGCAAGTTTGATCAGGAGGTCAAGTTCATTGCCTTTGGCGGCGATGGCGGCACCTATGATATCGGCTTTCAGAGCCTTTCAGGAGCCATCGAGCGCGGTCATGACATGATTTACATCTGCTATGACAACGGCGCATACATGAACACCGGCATACAGCGTTCAAGCGCTACTCCGCTTGGCGCTGATACTACCACCTGCCCTGCCGGTTCCGTAATACCGGGCAAGCTCCGTAACAGGAAAAACCTCACAAAGATCATGGCAGCACACGACATCCCCTATGTTGCCCAGGCATCTCCTTCCCACTGGCAGGACCTTTTCAGGAAGGTGCAGAAGGCGCATGAGCTCAAGGGGCCGAAGTTCATTAATGTTATCGCTCCCTGCAACCGGGGATGGCGGTCCAAGACAAACGATGCCATCCAGTTAAGCAGGCTTGCAGTAAACACCTGCTACTGGCCGCTTTATGAAATTGAAGACGGCGTGACCAAAATCACGGTAACACCGAAAGAGAAGATCCCTGTTGCCGAGTTCATGAAACCACAGGGCAGGTTCAAGCATCTTTTCTCTCCTGAGAATGAAGGACTGCTTCAGCGGGTCCAGGAGGAAGTTGACAAGGAATGGGCAAAATTACTGAAAGAGGCAAAAACAGATTGATAAAAGCCGGTCTTTATGATATTTTCTAAGGTGTTATGAGCTCAGACCTGGTAATGTATGAAGAGGAGTTCCAGAAGATCGATGAGGAACTTCAGAAGCTGTTTCAGCAGGCCAACGCAAAGGTGGTATTTCTTGTTGACAAGAACGGCCAGCTGATTGCATCTGCCGGCGATACCCACGAGATCGACACCACTTCGCTCGCTTCACTTACCGCGGGCAATATCGCTGCAACGGGTGGAATCGCCCGCCTTCTGGGCGAGAAGGAATTCACGATCCTTTTTCACGAAGGGGAAAAAGACAATATCCATATATCCCTTATCGGCCAGAGGGTCATCCTTGTTGTAATTTTCGATAAACGGTCATCCCTCGGCCTTGTGCGGCTCCGCGTCAAGAAGTCGTCGGAGGCACTCATTAAGATTTTTAACGATATCACGAGCAAGGCCGAGAAAGAGAAGAGCGAAGGCAAACTCGATGAATCTCCCTTCGCTGAGATCAGCGATGAGGATATCGACAATCTGTTCAAATAGGTGTGCTAATTAAGTGTCCTTTATAAACTACGCTTCCCGAGAGATCAACTGCAAGATCGTCTATTATGGTCCCGGCCTGTGCGGAAAGACCACAAACCTGCAGTATGTGTACAAAAAGACGAACCCTGATCAGAAAGGCAAGCTTATCTCGCTGGCTACGGAGACCGAGCGCACCCTCTTCTTTGACTTTCTTCCCCTTGCATTAGGCGATATCAAGGGCTTTAAGGTGCGTTTTCATCTCTATACCGTCCCGGGCCAGGTCTTTTATGCCGCCAGCAGAAAGCTTATCCTGAAAGGTGTTGACGGTGTTGTCTTTGTTGCGGATAGCCAGATCGAAAGAATGGAAGCGAACATCGAAAGTCTTGAAGACCTGAGGATAAACCTTGCAGAACAGGGATATGAACTGGACAAACTCCCCTATACGGTCCAGCATAACAAGCGCGATCTCTCAAATGTCGCTCCTGTAGAAAACATGAACAAGCTCCTGAACCCACGCAATGTGCCGTCGTTTGAGGGCTGCGCAGTCACCGGCGTGGGAGTATTCGAAACCCTCAAGAACGTCGCCAAGCAGGTCCTCATCGAACTGAAGAAGCACTATTAAGCCTAACGTTTCTGCGCTATTTCTTCTGCCAAATCCGACAACGTATCATCCCTGGCTCCAAAGACAACATACGTGTCATATTCACCAGGCAGATTAAATACAGCATCTCTTTCGGCAACAGCAACCGCATCCCTGCCTGCTGCCTTAATTGGCGCAGCAAGGTCTTCACTTGAAATATCCTGCGCTGCTGTGCCGCCCGCATAATAGATCGGCAGTATAATAAGCCGGTCTGTATCTCTCAGGCAGTCAGTGAATGTTTTTATGTATCCGTCCTTCATGAGCCTTGTCGGTGCGAAGCCGTGGGGCTGGAAGATATAGCAGACTTTGCCGCTTATCCCCTGCATGGTCTGCATAAGGCTCTGGATCTTGTGGGGGTTGTGGGCATAGTCATCGATAACAAGATGCCTGCCGTCGTTAAGATGAAGATCGAACCTCCTCTCAATACCCTGAAACTCAGGGAGAACTGCTGCAATCTCCTTCAGCGCAATGCCGGTTTCTGCAAGAAGTGCAATACAGGCGAGCGCATTATAAAGGTTATGTCTGCCGGGCAGTGAAAGGATAAAATTCTGTCCGTAAATACTGAACGTGGTAGTCAAAGGCTGATACCGGATATCCACTGCCTGATAATCAGAGGCTTTGTCAATCGAAAATGTTGCGGCATCCCTGATCCTGCAGTGCTTCAGATTCCAGTCATCGGCATTCAGGATTACCATGCCGGCAGTATTATCGGACAGTATCTCAAACATCATGCCGGTCTCTGCTATGGAATGATGGTCAAGGTCAAGATTCAGGATGACGGAATGCGCGGGGTGATAGTTGACAATCGTGCCGTCAGACTCACATGCCTCGATAACGAGCTGGTCAGAATTACCGGCCAGATAATTGCCCAGATTCTTCTCTGTCCTGAACTGCTTTACCCTGCCGCCGCCGATAAAGTTTGGGGACATACCAAGCTGCCTCATCAAAAATACCAGCATTCCGGAAGTCGTGGACTTGCCGCTTGTCCCCGCAATTGCGACGGTCTTATATACAGATACGATCTCGGCGAGATATTCAGGGCGGGTCCTGATCAGCAGGCCAAGCTCCTGAGCTTTCAGGCAATCAGGGTTGGACGGCTCTACTGCTGTACTGAAAACCGCAAAGTCAAAACCCCGGTCAAGGCCGTTGCCGTCCTGCGGAACGATCCTGACATTGTTCGCCTCTAATCTCTTTCTGACAGGGTGATCAGCATGACTGTCGAAAAGACGATCAGAGCCGCTGACACTATGACCTTTGTCTGCCGCAAATCCGGCAAGCGCTGAAACGCCGCTGCCGCCTATGCCGGAGAAAAAAATCTTCACTTTCCCTTCTACTGTTTGTGGACAATAGTTGTAAGACCCAGCTTGTTCAAGGTTTCAGAAATCTCGACAGCCTTCCTGAAGTTCGGATAGGTTCCGGCAGTCACGCGGAACATGACCTTATTGTCTTTGGTCGTTATCTTCTTCACTGAAGGGGTATATCCCTTTTCCCTGAGCTTGTCAGCCATTGTCGTGGCATATGCCTCATTTTGAAAAAGTCCGGCCTGAACATAATAGGCCCGTTTGCCCTTGACTGCAGCACGCGTCTCTTTCCCTGCCGGCTGTTTTGCTGCCGCGGGTTTCTTCTCTTCAGATGCAGCAGCAACAGGTGCTGCTTCTTTCCCGGATTTTTCTGCTTCAGCCTTTTGTACAGACTCTTTCTTTGTCTCTGCTTTTGGAAGAGACTCTTGAGGTTTCGCCTCCTTTGCCCCTGTGATTTCAGATTTTTTCGGCTCTGAGGCTACCGGTATCTCAGGGATCACATTCGGTTTTTCTGCGGGTATCGCGGCAGGCGCTGGAGCCGGTGCAGGCTCAGGGAGGACCTTGACAACCTGTTTTTCAACAGGGGCCTGCTTGCTGCCGGCAGTAAAAAAGAAGTAACCACCGACACCAAGGCCTATGCCGACAACAATTGAAGCTGCTATCAGAAGTATTCGCCTCACAGAACTCGCAGGCTTCTCAGGCTCATAGGCCAGATCAGCATCGTCTTCAGGGAATCGGTCATCATCTTCCTGCAACCCCTTCTCTTCTGCACGGGACTTCTTGAGTTCTTCCCCAAACATGTCCGCCTCGTCAGTAAACAGGTCCCTGTCATCGTCTTCCTTCCTGTCAAACGGATTCTCTTTTTCCGGCATATCAGATTCCCCCTCTTTGGTCATTTTGTTCATCGTCTCTTGTTCAATCTGTTCTGCATCTTCTCCCGTGCCGCCTTCACCGGACAGTTCCATCATTGATGCAAGCTCCGGCTCTTCGGCCATCACCTCTTCTTCATGAAAATTCATCGGAGTTATCTCTTCCTCAAGGGAGAGCTCCCCGGGCGCCTCGCTTTGCGGTTCCGTGGATGCAAAATCGCCAAGAAGGGCCTTCGTCTTCTCAATGATCTCGCTATCCTTGAGAGGCTTGACCAGCGTATCGAGGACTCCAATAGTTACCGTGTATTTTGGATCGAGCTCTCCCCGGTGTGTGAGAAGCATGATAACAGGCACTTTTTCGAGACTCCCGACCGCATGGATAGCCTTGCTTACTTTAAGCCCATTCGTACCTGGCAGCAGAAGATTGATGAAGATTAAATCAGGGATGTCCGATTTGGCAGCCTCAAAGCCTGCCTGCGGGTCAGGCGACGTCAGAACCTTAAAGCCGTAGCGGCCGAGGACCTCTTCGATCTGGCTGCAGGCCGCTGCATCGTCATCTATGACAAGGACTTTTCTGCCGGCTGTCATACGTTGGGCCGTCTATCTCCTGAGCTCAAGTTTTCTGATCTCATGCTCCCTATCAGCTACCTTTCCCCGTTGATTATACAGGATTACAAAGAAGAGAATATAGCCGCCAATGGGGATAATACTGAAGTACATGACATAGGTCGTAAGCAGAGGGTGCTGCAACACCTCAACGAAATCCGCAATGCCTGATTTCAGCGCAATGAAGACAACGGCGCAGAACATGAAAATGAATTGCAGAAAGGTAAGGAACTGCCGGATACTTGCCTCCTGGCCCCTGAGCGCGTTGAGCTCCTTTATTTTGAAATCGAAAACACAGCTCGCGCATTCTTTTCTTCCCTCTACGCGGTGTTTTCTGCAGAGCGGGCTCTTTTTGCACCGCGGGCAGATAAAGCTCTCCTGTTTGTGAACATAGGTATCACAGACCAGACATCGTGCCAGTTCAGTACGCTCGTCGACAAAATCTTCTTTTAAGCGAATCTTCTCCATAGTTCTGTCCGCCTCATGCAGATACGGCTTCACTCCTCTGCGCAGACCTGAAATCCTTCTGTCTCCGTATCAGGTCCTGTTCCCTTGCCTCTTCAGGCACCCACATGAATATGATATCTTCATTCCGCGCAGACATAACCTCATTCTGCTCTACGTCCTTCATCGCTTCGACAGGAAAGAGCTTCTCTTCAATGCCTGGAGAAAGGTATTCGACAGAGTCTCCCAAGTCAAGCCGGTTTCTTAAGGCGACCTTTGCGAGAGGGCCTTTCTTTTCGACAATAATACCGACAAACTCATGGCTCATGCGATAGCTTTCGCCGTCGAAATTATAGTCCTCGTCACGCTGTTTTCCAAAAAACATGCCTGTGGTGTACCCGCGGCTGCTGAACATGGAGAGTTCCCTGAGCCACCGGGGGTTTACCTGATATGCTTGACCCTCAGTGATCTCGTCAATCGCCTCCCGGTAGACCTTGATAACGCCGGAAACGTAATTGATGCCCTTCATTCTGCCCTCGATCTTAAAACTGTCAATACCTGCATCAGCAACCAGCGGGAGGTGTTCTATCATGCAGAGGTCTTTTGAACTCAGGATATAGGTTCCCCGATCATCCTCGAAAACAGGGAAGTGTTCACCAGGCCGCTTCTCTTCCATCAGCGTATAGCTCCACCGGCACGAATTGGTGCATTCACCGGTGTTTGCACTCCGCGAAGCAAGAAAACTGCTTATGTAGCACCGGCCTGAATAGGAAAGGCAGACTGATCCATGGACAAAGACCTCAAGTTCAACAGAAACCTTCTCCCGGATCTGCCGTATCTCTTCAACCGAAAGCTCCCGGCTGAGAATAAGTCTTTTTGCGCCGAGATCCTGCCAGAAACGTGCGGCGGCGGCATTCGTGATATTTGCCTGGGTGCTGATATGGATATCGATCTCAGGACACCGCTTCCTGCAGAGCGCGAAAACACCGGGGTCCGAGAGGATAACCGCATCGGGTCTCACCTCATTGAGGAAGTCAAAATGCTCTTCAATATCGCGAAGGTCCCTGTTATGGGGAAAGATATTTGTGGTCACATACGCCTTTTTGGACTGGTCGTGGGCATAGGCTATTGCCTGCCCAAGCTTCTCTCCCTGAAAATTGCCTGCCTTCCCCCTCAGGCTGAACCTCGAGTCGCCAAGATAGACAGCATCCGCGCCATAATGAAGGGCGGTTTTCAGTTTTTCAAAGTCACCTGCAGGGGCGAGAAGTTCAGGTCTTTTCATGCACCAACCTTATCTGCAATCAAGGATCTCTTGTGGCGTTTAATCGCCTGAAGAGCAAGGATATCGCACCGTTCATTTTCGGCATGGCCATTATGACCTTTTACCCAGCACCATGTGATATCATGAGGCTCTGAGGCCTTGAGAAGCCGCTCCCAAAGGTCCCGGTTCATGACACCCTTCTTCTGGGAATTCTTCCATCCTCTTTTTATCCAGTCGTTAATCCACTCGGTCATACCCTTGACCACATAGCTCGAATCGGTCGTTATCTTCACCGTGCAGGAGACCTTCAATGCCTCAAGCGCCGTAATTACACCCATAAGCTCCATTCTGTTGTTCGTGGTCATGGCTTCTGCGTCAGAGAGCTCCTTCTCTTTCTCATCAGAGCGCAGGATCGCACCAAAGCCTCCGACTCCAGGATTTCCGCTGCATGCGCCGTCGGCAAAAATCTCGACAAAAGGTATTTTCTTCTCTTTTTTCATGGTGGTAGTTTACCTTTTTTCAAGCCATCATTTCCAAGCCTGGACGTATTTTGACTTATTCAAACTCATTCATTATCCTAAGAGCATGTCTGAAGAATGGACCACACTGCTTGTAACCTATGACCAGCTCGAGGCAGAGATGATAAAGGATCTGCTTGAAAGCGGCGATATTACTGTTGTGCTCAGATCTGCAAAGGTAAGCCCCTATCCTGTCAATATCGGCAAGATGGGCGAAGTTAAGGTCATGGTACGGTCGACTGACATGGAAGCAGCAGGCGAAGTCCTCAGAAGGTTTCGGGAAGAAGCCGGGAGCTTGGATGAGGAATTAAGCTGAATATGGCAGATACGCTTGAAGAACTAAAAAAACAGGTCTTCTATGATTTATTGAACATTGCCGGACGGGTATATATTGCGGTCAGATACGGCGAGGATGTCGTCGTCGGCAAAAGGGGTTTCCTGCCCCAGGAAAGGGAAAAGGGACTTATCCTCGTCTTCAATCAGAAGATGAACTTCATCTGGGACGAATTCGGCATATCAACGACCCTTGCATTCGGCACAACTGCTGAAAAATGTTTTATACCGCAGGAAAGCATCTTTACTATTTTTTCGCCCGAGCTGAATGCGCAGTTCACCGTCGACCCGGGTGAACAGACGAAGGTGCCGGAGAAGAAGGCGGAGAAAAAAATGGAGATCGCAGGAAAAAAGACCTTGTCTGATAAAAAAGTTATCAGCGTAGATTTCAAAAAGAAGCTATAAGCGTTTTCATCATATACCTCTTCACGGGTTGCCCTCTTCTGCCTACTTCCTGCGTAATTATGCCCTTGGGTGATAGGTCTTGTAAACTTTCTTGATCCTGTCTGTGGTTACCTTCGTATAGATCTGCGTTGTCGAGATATCCGAGTGGCCGAGCATCTTCTGTAGTGACCTGAGGTCTGCGCCTCCCTCCAAAAGATGCGTCGCAAAGCAGTGTCTTATCGTATGCGGCGAAAGTTCTATGCCTGACTGCTTGCCGATGGCCTTCAAGGTCTGCCAGAAACGCTGCCGCGTCATCGGCCTTCCGTTTCTCGTCACAAAAAGATACGGAGACTGTTTTTTCTTCAGTGTCTCCGGACGCTCTTTTTCCGTATAGTTTTTTACCTTCTCAAGCGCACGGAGGTTCACCGGAACAATGCGCTCTTTTGAGCCCTTGCCTAACACCCTGATGAAGCCTGCATCAAAATGGATATCCCCGAGTTTAATGCTGACGAGTTCGCTCACCCTGAGCCCTGATGAATAAAGCAGCTCAAGCATGGAAGAATCCCGCAATGCGGTCTTGGGCGAAAATGTGGCATCAAGCAGGTCTTTTACATCCGAGATGCTCAGGGCCTTTGGCACCCTCTCCCATTTTTTCGGCATCTGCAGATTCTCGGTCGGATCGTCCTGTATGCGCTTTTCCAGAAGAAGAAACTTGTATAAGGCCTTGATCGAGGAGATATATCTGCAGACCGTAGAGATGCTGTAGCTGTCGCTTCTGAGCAGCTCAAGAAAATTCAGGATGTCGGACTTGTCGGCAGTGAGCGCTTCCCTGCCCTGTTGCTTCGTAAACAGAAGATACTTCTTCAGGTCCGTTGCATACGCATTGACCGTATTTCTCGAAAGGCCTTTTTCTACGGACAGAAAGGTAAGGAAGAGGTCAAGCAACTCCGCAGGCAAGGTATTCCTCAATCCCTGTTGCATGCTTCAGTCGTTCGTAAAGCATCGGCGCCATCTGCATGAGGTTAACCGTATCTTCACGGTTGTAGCATATCAGACGTTCAAGAGCTTCGGATGAGCCTGCCCTTGCCTGATCCCACATCTTTACCGCATCATATCCATCAAGTCCCTGAACTGCTTCATTCCGCTGAATACCAAAGTCCTGTTCGAGTTTTTTCAGACCTCCTTTAATGCCTAGCCTCTTGGCAGCAAAACAGAGATCAAAATGGGGCATGGGGAACTCTATGCCGCGAAAGGTCTGCTGCAGGAAGGGGACGTCAAAGACTGCACCGTAAAAGGTGACAAGACATTTATAGTTGCGGAGTTCCTTATTGAGGGCCTCTGTGGTAAGGTTTTCTCCCTCCACAAAACACTTATAGTCATATCCGTCGTAGAGACCGACCACGGTAGCATAGCCGCCGCTGTTTGGCTGCAGACCATTTGTCTCGATATCCAGACAGACGGTTTCGCCCTTAAATGTTTCAAAAAGCCTCCACTGCTCCCGGCGTTGCACTGCCCTGCTGAAATAGCCCGCATTGCGTGCCCTCAGCTCAGACTGAAAACGGAAGAGACTCTCGTCAAAGAGCCTCTTCCGTTCAGGACTGAATATCTGTATATCCTCAGTACCAAGGAAGTCATTCCATGTCAGGACGCCTTCCTTCCAGAGCTTCTGTTCTTTCTTCTCACCAATACCTTCAAGGATGCAAAAACTGTTTTCTATCATTCATTACTTCTTTCCTGGTGCCGCGGATGTTGATGCAGGCGAGGATGCAGAGGATTTTCTCTCATCCATGCTGTTAAAGATCTTCGGGCTCTTCACGGCAGATGGATCAGCTTTTGAACTGTGGCACATACCGCAGAAATCTGCCATTTTAGCGCCGCGGGCGGTATCCACTCTGAGATATTTATGATTCGGGTTTGACGGATGGGGATCATGGCAGCCAACACACTCCAGCTTACCCTCCCTTAATAACGAGTCCGGCACATTAGCAACCTTTGCATTCGGCGTCACATTAAACGGATGGCTATGGTTTGCTTCAACCGGTGCGATGCCCATACCGCCCTTTTCTATGGTTTCATGGCAGCCGAGACAGAGCGCTGTTGTGCCCGAAAAGGGCTGCTTCGTCCTCGGATTGACCGCTTTTTTGTTCGGATCTACCGCAAAAATAAGTTCACCCTTTGCCGTATGGATGCCATGGCAGCCAACGCAGTTCAGCCCGTCATGCGCTCCAGAGGCAAACACAAATGACGGCACGGTAAGGAGAAAAACAGAGACCCCAAAAACCCTCAAAAAACTCATAGACAGCTCCTCCTTGAAAAAAGTTACTTTATTATACTGAATGGCGACATGATCTTGCCATTAAATCTGCCTATGTTTCGATAACAGACTACCAGCTATTGCATTTCACCTGCCGTCACCATACATGGCGCTAACTTCCGCGGTATAGGAACCGTCCATATTATAGATAAAAAGAGGGGGATCGATCTTGATGCCAGGCCTGGCTTCCTTGACGGACTCGATCAGCACAATCTTGGACTCGGCACCCGCATCGTTATGGACAAATCTGACCCTCTTGGGCTCAAGACGCCAGAGCCTGAGAGCATCAACCGCTTCAAGGAGCCTTTCAGGGTGATAGATCATAAAGAAACGGCCCTTTGCTTTAAGCAGATAAGAGGCTGCCTCTGCAAGTTCGCTGATCTTGAGGGCCAGTTCATGGCGCGCAATTGCCCGCTCCCGGCCGACGCTCAGTTTCCCGGTTGTAGGTTTTCTGAAGGGAGGGTTTGATACGACCAGATCGCAGGTCATGCAGGCGAAGTCATCCTTAAGATGTTTTATATCCGCAAGGACCGCCTTGACCCTGTCGCCAAGACCATTGATCTCTATGTTCTTCAGGGCAAGACCGTAAAGCGATTCCTGAAGTTCAACCAGAGAAACACGTGCCTTATCATATTTGCGCGCTAGGAGCAGCCCGATAATTCCCGAGCCTGTTCCAAGATCAGCGATATTCCTGGCATACCGCATATCGGCGAAGGAATACAGGAGAACGGCATCAACGGAAAAACGATACCCTTCCTTATTCTGGTACACTTTAATATCCCTTATGCCGTCAAGCGTTGTATCCAATATCATCTGCCTGCAACTATTTCCAGGATTTCAGGGAACGTGTCGATAATAAAATCAGCATCCTGAAGGAGCGCGGCGTCCCGGTATCCATACGTCACCGCACAGGTAACCGTACCTGCCGCCTTTCCCGCTTCAATATCAAAATTGCTGTCGCCGATGATCACGGTTTCTTCCGGCCCCACTGACAACATCTGCATGACCTTCAGAAGCGGCATTGGCGAAGGCTTCTTCTGTCCTGTGCTGTCACTCCCCAGCACAGCATCAAAGTGCTGCAGGAGCCCAAGACCTTGAAGCACCTCTGTTGAGAGGGCCTCGCGCTTATTGGAGATAACCGCCTTTTTGTAATTTCGAAGATTTGCAAGGGTCTCAGCGACACCAGGATAAGGCGCAGTATGATCGAGCAGGTGGGAAGAATAATAGTCCATGAATCTGACAAGGGTTGGGGCATGCATGGCAAGGCGCTCCGGGCCAAGCAGATTTTCAAGCAGTTTCGTAATGCCCTCACCAACAAGACGTTTCGTCTGAGCCTCAGTCAGTTTTTCGAGAGCATATGGTTCTATCGCATAATTCAGCGCATTGGTAAGGTCAATACTGGAATCAACGAGCGTTCCGTCAAGATCAAATATGATCAGTTTTATCATAAGATATCGATTATACCGGAATCATCTGCATACTTTCAGGCGAATTGCCCTGTTTCAAAACTTCCTAACTATAAAGCCATAGATATATTTTATTGGCTAATTGTAATTATAGATATGGTAATATTTCCATGCTTTTAAAGAAAGGAGCGCGCAGCAGCACTAATGTTTCCGGCAGCGCACAATAAATACTAATACGGGGGATCAGATGAAAAAAACTTTGACTGTCTTGTTTGCAGTAGCGTTTCTCTCGGGAGGATATCTTGCGTTCACCGCAACGGGTGTCTCCTCAACATCTTCTGTTATGGCTTCAAAAAAGAATTACGCCTCAACAATGTACATAGCGGGTATGGGAGGCCATTTTGCCAAGGCTGAGATCACTGTCGATCCAAACAATGCTGAGGAGCCGATAAAAGTAACTGGCCTCGACAGGGTTGTCATTGGTGACAAGACAACACATCCGACTCACGATGCCCGCATCGACACAAACGATCCGAACACACTCTTTTGGTCCACCTATACCCTGGACCCTGACAAAAAGATGCATGTTGGCAAGACCGACCTCAAGACAGGCAATGTAATACTGGATGTCGCCCTGGACCCGGACAAAAGGGCCCCCGGAGAGAAACCGCCCCTCTATTGCGCATCAGGGCAGACCAGGAAAAATTACATGCCGGTCTTCATGGGTTCTGAGGGTTTCATCGACATCTTTGACAAAAAGACCCTGAAGCATAAGCACCGCATGTTCGTCAGCGACATCGGTTATTCCCTTGGATCATATGTATTCGTCCACGGCATCAATTCCAATGATATGAAGAAATTCATCATTTCCATAAATCAAAAAGGCGAGGACGGCAAGGCAAACGGTAAGGTTGACTTCATTCTTGTTGATCTGCCGTCTCTTGAAAAAGGCAAGTGGAAAGTGCTGAAGAAAAATACTCTCACCGGGGAGCCTGGGAAGACGATAACTTTCAGGCAATTCTTCAGCAAAAATGACAAGTATATCTTTGAGTCAGCAGGAGACCGCTTCTGGCTGATCGATGCCAAGACGCTCAAGCTTGTTGATGAGAAAATGACCGTTGGTCAGAACCATGATGCGATGCCGACTCCGGACGGCAAATATGCTGTCCTGACGCTTAGGACAAACACAGAGGGATGCGATGCTGACGGCAAGGCTATCCCGGGGAAAACCATTACGGACGGGACCCTTCAGGTCTATGACGTCGAAGCCAGAAAGGTCATCGGAAAGCCTGTCTCCGTCTGTGTAGACTGTCATAAAGGTATAGGTCTTGGAGACAAGAGCGCCATACTCTGCGGCATAGACGGCAACTGGAAAAAGTAACTGCCTTTAACGGGCAATGCAGTCCATTTTGCTGCATTGCCCGCCTCTACAGACTCCTGATTACAGATTCCCCGTAACTGTCCATAATCCGTCAGACGCTGTTTTGGTACTGCATATGATAAGATTTATGAAATGGGGGAGGTAACCTATGATCATCGGCATACCAAAAGAGATTAAGAAAGAAGAGTTCCGGGTAGCGGTCACGCCCTCCGGCGTCAGAGAGCTCAGGAAAGCCGGCCATGCTGTCCTGGTTGAGACCGGAGCAGGTGCTGGCAGTGATTTTTCAGACAGCGAATATCTCAGGGAAAATGCTGAAGTATTAGACAGAAAGATATTATTTGACAGGGCGGATCTTATTGTAAAAGTCAAAGAGCCCCTCCCTTCAGAATATGATCTTCTCACCGAGGGGCAGGCCCTCTTTACCTATCTGCATCTTGCTCCGAACAGGGAACTTACGGACCTGCTGCTGCAAAAAAAGATTGCTGCTTTTGGCTATGAAACGCTTGAAAAGGACCAGGCCTTTCCCCTGCTCATACCAATGAGCGAGGTAGCAGGAAGAATGGCACCACTTATGGGCGCATTTTTTCTGCAGAAGTTCCATGGAGGAACAGGCCTGCTTCCTTCAGGCATGGAAGGGGTCAGGCCTGCCAAGGCTGTCATTCTCGGAGCGGGCGTAGTCGGGACAAATGCTGCCCGCATTGCAGCAGGTATTGGAATGGATGTTATCGTGCTGAACAGAGGCATTGAAAGGCTCCAGAGGATCGATGAGTTGTTTATGGGCAGGGTTAAGACGCTTTCTCTCACCGGTGCAAATATTCTGCTGGAGATTAAAGATGCAGACATCATCATCGGGGCAGTGCTTGTACCCGGCGGGAAGACTCCTCTTCTGATCACGCGGGATATGCTCAAGACCATGAAAAAGGGGGCGGTGATCGTTGATGTGGCGATAGATCAGGGCGGCTGCGCAGAGACTTCCAGGCCCTCGACACATGACAATCCGGTCTATGAGGTCGACGGGATCCTTCACTACTCAGTCGCCAATATGCCGGGCGCCTATCCGAGGACTTCCACCTTGGCGCTTACCAATGCCACGCTGCCCTATATAAAGATAATTGCCGATATGGGGATTGATAAAGCATCAGACGATCCCGTTATAAAAACCGCGCTGAACACCTATAACGGAAAGATAGTGCATCCAACGCTTGCAGCAGCAATGGATGGAAACAAAAAGGGCTGACCATCAGGCCAGCCCTTTTATAACAAAGAACATATACAATTGGTTATTTCATTCTTCTGACTTCCGCTACCTGCATCCTTGTCACAGCCCGCTCGATTGCAGCTTCAGCCCTCTTGAAATCTACATCTTCCGCCTTCTTGAGGCGTTCTTCAGCCCTCTTCATTGCCGCCTTTGCACGTTCGATATCGATCTCATCAGACCTCTCGGCGCTATCAGCAAGAATCCTTACCATGTCCGCACCAACTTCTGCATATCCCCCGCTCACAAAGAAGATCTTCATCTCATTTCCCATTTTACAGGTGAGCATGCCAATACGAAGCATTGTTACAAAAGGCACGTGACCAGGCAGAACACCAAACTCGCCCTCACTGCCGGTTGCCGTTACTTCATCGATCTCTTCGCTGAAGACAAGGCCCTGCGGCGTCACTATCTCAAGAAGAAGTCTTCCTTCAGTCATTCTTACCTCGACCAGCCAAGCTTCCGTGCATTCTCTTCGACCTCTTCGATACCACCGCACATGTAAAATGCCTGTTCAGGAACATCGTCATACTGCCCGTCAACAACTGCCTTAAAGCCCTTGATGGTGTCCTCAACCTTCACGTATTTTCCAGGTCTGCCGGTAAAGACTTCCGCGACACTGAAGGGCTGGCTCAGGAACCTCTGAATCTTTCTTGCCCTTGAAACCATCAATTTATCATCCTCGGAAAGTTCCTCCATACCAAGGATCGCTATGATGTCCTGAAGCTCCTTGTATCTCTGGAGAATCTTCTGCACGCTTCGTGCCACCGCATAGTGCTCCTCGCCGATAACCTTGGGATCAAGTATCCGTGATGTTGAATCCAGAGGGTCAACCGCAGGATAGATACCAAGTTCTGATATCTGGCGGGAAAGAACAACGGTTCCGTCAAGATGGGTAAAGGCAGTGGCCACAGCAGGGTCGGTCAAGTCGTCGGCAGGGACGTAGATCGCCTGCATGGACGTGATAGCACCCTTCTTTGTGGTCGTGATTCTCTCCTGAAGTATACCCATGTCAGTGCCGAGTGTCGGCTGATATCCAACAGCAGAAGGCATTCTTCCGAGGAGTGCTGAAAGCTCAGCACCTGCAAGCGTATATCTGAAGATATTATCGATGAAGATAAGAACGTCCTGTCCCTCATCTCTGAAATACTCTGCGGCTGTCAGTGCCGTAAGCGCAACTCGAGCCCTTGCTCCGGGCGGCTCATTCATCTGGCCGTATATAAGGGAAACTTTCTCCAAAACACCCGAATGCTTCATTTCTCCATACAGGTCATTACCTTCTCTGGTCCTTTCGCCGACACCTGCAAAGACCGACACGCCGCCGTGCTTCATAGCGATATTATGTATCATCTCCATGATAACAACCGTCTTGCCTACGCCCGCACCGCCGAACATACCCATCTTGCCACCTCTGACAAAAGGGACGAGAAGATCAAAAACCTTAACGCCGGTCTCAAACACCTGCGTGACCGGCTCCTGCGAGGCAAAATCAGGCGCAGAACGGTGAATCGGAAGTCTCTTATCAGACTTAACCGGCCCCATCTTATCAACGGGGTCGCCTACAACATTCAGGATTCTTCCAAGTGCACCCTTACCAACCGGCACCGTTATCGGCAGACCTGTGTCAACGGCAGCCATACCTCTGACCAGGCCGTCAGTCGCCTGCATCGCAATCGTTCTGACCTTGCTGTCGCCAAGGTGCGAAGCAACCTCAAGCGTGAGATCAAAATCGGGGATACCTTTTGATGCATCACCCTTCTGCTCGACCTTGATAGCATTCAGGATATCGGGCATATGGCCTTCGAATTCGACGTCCACAACAGCGCCGATAACCTGAGAAATTTTTCCTATATTTTTGCTCATGCATGTACCCCCGGGTATAGAGTCATTAAATTTATCCTTTCAGGGCTTCAACGCCGCCCACAATGTCCATCAGTTCTTTGGTGATCGTTGCCTGGCGTGCCTTGTTATACTGAAGCGAAAGTTTCAATATCATCTCATTGGCACTCTTGGTAGCATTTTCCATAGCAGACATCCTCGCAGCCTCTTCCGATGCCTGCGACTCAAGAAGTGCTCTGAAGATCTGTATTTCGACATTCTTCGGGACAAGTCTGCTGAAGATCTCTTCTTTGGATGGCTCATAGATAAAGTTGAATACCGGCAGCACATCATCTGCTACCGCGATGGGTGCCAGAGGAAGAAGCCGGGTGATCGTTATCTTCTGGGCTACAACTGATTTAAACTCGTTATAGACAACAATTACTTCATCAACCGTCTCATTGGTATAGCTTTCGATTATGTCAGCAGCGATCTCCTGGGCATTGGCATAGGAGATCTTTCCGGAGATGCCGGTCCAGGAATTCCTGAGTTCAACATTTCTCCTTTTGAAATAGTCCTTTGCCTTCCTGCCGACAGCGCTGACCGTCACATTGAACCCTTGAGCCCTGAGTTCGGCAATATGTAATGACGCGGCCTTAAGAATATTCGTATTGAAGGCGCTGCAGAGCCCGCGGTCACTGGTAATGACAAAGACTTCAACGTTCTTCCTTGGCCTTACGGCGAGGAGGGGATGAACTTCCCCTTCGAGGCTGCCCGCAAGCCCTGAAAGAATCGTATTCATCCTTTCCGCATAGGGCCTGAGCTCGAACATTCTCTGCTGCGCTTTTCTGAACTTTGCAGCAGCCACCATCTTCATAGCCTTGGTGATCTTGCTGGTGCTCTGAACAGCCTTTATCCGTCTCTTTATGTCGCGTAATGTCGCCATGATTGTCCCTTATGGTGCCGCCGCTAAGCCTGGAATCCTTTTTTGAAGTCCTCAACAGCCTGGGTCAACTTTGGTTTAAGGTCATCATCAATAGCCTTCTTGTCAGCCAGTTCCTTCATGAGATCTGCTTTACGGTCCTTCATATACCGCAGAAATTCATCCTCGAATTTCCTGATAGCCTCGACCGGCACATCATCTATGAACCCCTGGGTAGCTGCAAAAAGAACAGCAACCTGCTCGACCATGGACAAAGGAGCAAACTGACCCTGCTTCAGGAGCTCGACCATTCTCTTGCCTCGTTCTATCTGCGCAAGCGTTGACTTGTCAAGATCACTGCCGAACTGGGCAAAGGCCGCAAGTTCCCTAAACTGCGCAAGGTCAAGCCTCAGCGTTCCGGCAACCTGTTTCATTGCCTTTGTCTGTGCAGCGCCGCCAACACGGCTGACCGAAAGACCGACGTTTACCGCAGGACGCACGCCGGCATAGAAAAGCTCAGGCTCAAGATAGATCTGGCCGTCTGTGATGGAAATAACGTTCGTCGGAATATACCCTGAAACGTCGCCAGCCTGGGTCTCGATGATCGGCAGAGCCGTAAGCGAACCGGCACCGAGTTCATCAGAAAGTTTGTCCAGGCGGTCTCCTGAGCAGCAGTGAAAGCTGGCGGTAGGCCGTTGCCTGTTTGGACAGATCATCATATACGATCAGCGCGTGCTTGCCGCTGTCCCGAAAATATTCACCCATAGCGCAGCCGGTGTAAGGAGCAATATACTGAAGGGGCGCCGGATCGCTGGCAGTTGCTGAAACCACGATCGTGTGCTCAAGCGCTCCATTTTCTTCAAGGATCTTCACAATACGGGCAACGTTTGACTGCTTCTGGCCGACGGCCACATAGATGCAGGTCACATCTCCGCCCCTCTGGTTGATAATAGCATCGATCGCAACAGCGGTCTTGCCGGTCTGGCGGTCGCCGATGATCAGCTCTCGCTGTCCCCTGCCGATCGGGATCATGGCATCAATCGCCTTCAGACCTGTCTGCAGCGGCTCATGAACCGACTTTCTTTCGATAATGCCGGGAGCAACTATGTCGACCACGCGCATCTCCGAAGTGTTGATGGGGCCTTTACCGTCTATGGGCTGGCCGATGGCATTGACAACGCGGCCGCG
Organism: Nitrospirota bacterium; assembly: GCA_016235245.1. Classification (NCBI taxonomy): domain Bacteria; kingdom Pseudomonadati; phylum Nitrospirota; species Nitrospirota bacterium. Next base: position 32,124 of record JACRLO010000008.1, read on the forward strand.
CAACGCTTCACCAGCAGGCACAGACATAATCCTGCCCGTCCGCTTTACCACATCCCCTTCGTGGATCAGAGAGTCCTCGCCAAAGAGAACCGCACCAACCGCATCTTCTTCAAGGTTAAGGGCCATACCCATAACACCGTTAGGAAACTCAAGAAGCTCTGAGGCCATACACTTGTCAAGCCCGTAGATCCTGGCTATACCATCGCCGACGGAGATGACCGAGCCGACTTCACTGACATCAACTTTTTTCTCGAAGTCAGCTATCTGTTTTTTCAGCAGTTCACTTATCTCATCAACCTTAATTTCCATCAAATCACCCCTTTATAAGCTCATCTTTTAATAGTCTGAGTTGGCCTTTAACACTGCTGTCGTACATCGTGCTTCCCACCTTAACCAATATGCCGCCAAGCAGTGACGCATCCAGAACATACTCAACATCAACATCCCGGTCAAGCAGCTTCTTTAATGAAGCCTTAAGCCGCTCTTCGTGGCCTTTTGAAACTTCAACCGGCGTAAAGACCACCGCCTTGGCCTGTTTCTTCTTTTCGAGATATATGGCGGTTGCATTCTTCACGATCTCTGAAAGCGCTGCAACCAGCCTGTTTTCTGCAAGGTACATAACAAATTTAGTCACGTTTTCCGAAAGCTTAGCCTTGTCTGCGATCTTCCGGATAGCACCTTCTCTTTCAGTCTGGGAAAATCCCGGGTTCAATAGAAGACTCCTGACATCTCCACTCCTGCTCATCAACTGCTCAACGGCAGTCAGTTCCGTCAGCGCCTGAAGCGCAGCATCCATGCCTACAACATTAATAAACATCTTTGCATAGCGTTTTGCCTGTTTGACCGGTTTCAATTCTTACCCTCTATTTTCAGAAGCGATTCTTCAAGCAGTTTGATCTGCTCCTCTTTCGTTAGCCTGTCCTTGAGCTTTTTCTCGGCAAGTTCCATGGCGATTGCAACAGCTTCCTGTTTGATCACTTCTTTCGCCATCTTGACTTCGAAAGCGATATTGTTCTTTGTCTGCTCAAGTATCCTGTCTTTCAGCTTAGCGCCTTCTTCGACGATACGTGTCTTTTCCCGCTCTCCGGACTCTTTGGCCGCTGAGAGTATATCTTCCAACTCTTTATCTTTAATCTTCAGCCGTTCTTCGACCTGGGCAAGGGCTTTTTGGGCAAGTTCTTTTGCCTCGCGAGCCTCTTTCAGGGACTGTTCGATCAGTTCAGTCCTCTTCCTGAAAAAGCCCTTGATGTCCATCATCTTCATCAGGAAGACGAGCAGCGCAACAAGGATAAGGAAATTTAGAATGGCAGGGGTATAGGTTGCGAGCAACGATTTAGGAGCCTCTTCGCCGCCGCTTGCAAATACCAGTGATGCGTATAAAATGATGAGTAAAGTGCAACAAACAACGTGGACTACTTTCCTGGATTTCCGAATACTGAATAGTGATTGCTGAATGATATGCTTCATGCCTTTACCAGCTTTCTGACGATCTCTTCAGAGAATTTCTCCGCATCAGCCTTTAATGCAGTTTTGGCCTTCTCGGCCTCTGTCTTGAGCTCCCCGCGAGCCTTCTGCAACAGACCGGCAGCCTGTGCCTCTGCCTCTGCCAAGAGTGCCTTTTGACTTTTCAGGCCCTCGTCCCTGAGCGTTTCAAAGGCATCTTTTGCATTACGCCTTGCCTCAGAGAGCTCTTTATTCATCTTCTCAATGCCCTCTTCTTTTTTCCTGTCCAACTCTCTTGCCGCATCAAGGGAGCCCTTCACAGAACTCTCCCGTTCCTTGAACAGGGCAAGCAACGGCTTAAAGAGGAGGAAATTAAGAATAGCGACAAGGACAAGGAAATTGACGAGTAAGACAATCAGCCACTTTAACTCAATATCAAGCATTGCTTCCCCTTGGATTGATTTTTGGTGAAAAGCTTAGGAAGGTTATCACAGGCAGATTTTCATTGTCAAGAAATTTTGCATTAAAAATAGGAAGTTAGCCATTAAATTATCTGTATCGACAATTAGAAAAACTTATTGCTCTTATTAAGAGCGTGCGGAGGGAAAGGAGATTATTTATTCGCGGCGAGCCGGTCCATGATTTTCTTCATCTCTGCCGGCATTTCACCCTTCATATGCTCCTTCAGGTAGGAATTATTAGCGATAATCTTCGTCACCTTGATCATGAACTCCTGTTTTTCCGGAGACAGTTTATCAAGGTTCCTGAGCTTATCCATATAGAAATTCTTCGACGCAAGACCGAGCTCATTGCGCACTTCATCGAGCGTCATCTCTTTCGGCTTCACAACCGGCTCCACGAGATTATATTTACTATAATCAAAAACCTCTACATACGGTTTCAGAAGCGGGTAGATCTCCGAATACGGCCAGGGTGCTATCGCCAGGAAAAACGCGAGGTCCGGGTTGTAGAATTTGGCCAGTTCAACCGTATTCCTGATCTTCTCTACCGTATCGTCCGGCATGCCAAGCACAAACGAGGTCTCAGAAACTATATTATGCTTGTTGATCAGGTCAAGCGCCTTCTTGGACTGTTCTACCTTGATATCTTTCTTGAATATATCAAGAGCCTCCTGCGTTGTTGCCTCTACACCAACATAAATGTGATCAATCAATGCCTTCTGGTATTTCCACATGATATCCTCATCACGGAGGATGTCATCAACCCTCGTTTCCATGAGGATCTTGGTACCAACTTTTCGCTCTATCAGAAGATCGAGGATCTTTTCCCAACGTTCCCTTTCGAGCGTCGGCGTCTCATCAGAGATCATGACCACGTTGACACCATAGGTATCTCTCAGATACTCGAGCTCTCCAACGAAGTTTTCAGGGCTCCTGCCCCGCCAATTTCGCTGCCAGAAAAGCTGCTGGGAACAGAAACTGCACTGCTGGCTGCACCCCCGGGAAGAACTGACAATGGCCAGACGCGAATTTTCCATGGTCCGATAGGTGTAAATGGGCCAGTCAACAAGGTCCCATGCAAGAGGAAGAGCATCGAGGTCCTTGATATATCCGCGTGAGGGGGTAACGACAAGCTTCCCGTTATCGAGATAGACAATGCTTTTTACAGCTGAGACATCTCCACCAGAGTTTAGGGTATCGAAAAGGTCGACCAGAGTTTCCTCCCCTTCCCCCCTGACAATAAAATCAATGGAATCAGCATGGTCTCTGAATAACTCTTCGTAGCAAAACGTAGGGTGCACATTGCCGATAACCGTAATAATCTTCGGGTTTATCTCCTTCGCAAGCTTCAGAACCTTAAGCGCATCAACGATCCCGGCCGTAAATGCGGTAGTCGCTACCACATCAGGTTTTTCCGTTTCGATCCGTTTCCCGATCGTCTCGAGCTTATGCCAGTGGCTCATGGCATCATAGTAAACTGGGTCATATCCCCCAGCCCTGAGGCTTCCCGCGATATAGACAAATCCTACATTAAGCCAGACACCGGCAGATTCAACAACACCGGCATGATACGGGGGGGTTATAAGCATGACTTTAGAGATCTTTTTCATAATTTTTTATAATAAGCAAATTCCGTGCTATATATCAAGTGAATTCCAGAAATTTGAACGTATTACTCACATACAGGCAGCATAAAAGAGATCGAGGAAGATAACCGGAAGACAGGAACCTGTCTGATCAGAAGATCATTGAAGACTGCCACCAAATACCGAGTCCGAAAACGGTAAGGAGAACTACATGTTTGATTATGAGCAGCCGCCTTCGTCTCTTCTCTGCATCCTGTCCATAGACGTTATCAACATACGTAAATGTTCTTCCGGCACCAGTCGCAAAAACTGTTATCACGCAGACAATGCCAGCCCAGAAGAGCTGCTTCTTCAGCCCGAGGATTACCGTGCCGGCTTCTGCGGAATAGACCTGCCTGCTGAGCCAATAGACAGCCAGAACGGTCGCGGCCCAGCATCCGGCGGCAAAATCATGGATAAAACCGATAATTATCGTCAGCGCTTTTTTCACATTTCTTAATCTTATGTTATATCAACATATCAGAAAATAGCGTGGAAGTGCATTTACCTAAATAGCACATATACACGCAAAAATACGAAAGGTCAGGAAACACTCTGACCTTTCGTATGACACTTTTCAATAAAGTATACCCACGACAGATATGGGCATACTTTGAATTAACGCAGCCTCAAACCTATGTCATCGCCCCCGGGAACTGTATTTGTCGGTGGAGTTTCAACGATACCATTAGGGCCAGCCGAGATAATCCAAATCGGTGCGACACCCACCATAGTAATATAGTTTGCATTGAGCAAGTATTGATTTCCCCAAGGATCCGGGGTAACCGTAGCAATATAGGGACCCTTCCATGTATTTGGCCAGCAGTTATTGCTATCGTTATTGAGATAATTATCAAATATTTCTAACGTCGAGGCATTCCAGCCACCCACTAATGGTGGCAAAGCCCCTGCGCCATGGATAAGAGTAACGTCAGGAGTACAGCTTGCAGTTACCGGCCAGTTCCCTGTATCTTTTTTCATGACAATAAGAGCCGCAGAAATAGAACGCACATCAGCAGCAGCCCTTGAAATCTTCGACTCATCGATCTCCTTGAAGATCAGGGGCACCAATATACCGGCCAGAACTGCAATAATACCGGCTACAACAATAACTTCGATCAGCGTAAAACCCTTCTGCTCCCTCAGCTTCATAAAGCCCTCCTAATAGGATATTATTTATTGCACGCACGCTTCATTATTATCGATGAAATTATAATATGACTTATTAATCGGCTTTTCAAGAAAAAACTTTAGTGCGTTATGCAATAGAGTTATTTTGAGGGGCAAAAGACCGCTGCCCTACTTCCTTTTATTGTCTTTCTTCTGACCTGGCTTTTCAGACTTAAGGCCTGCGGGATGGTCCTTCAGGGCCTGTTTACCTGCCTCGCTCTTATACCAGTCGAGCGGACGGTCGGTCTGGTCCTTAAATGCTTCCAGGGAATCATCCCGAAGTTTGGCAGCCTCCTCATCGGCTTGCGCAACAAGAATCTCATCCACAACCTGGGGACAAGAGGCCACTGAGCCTGGTCTGGCCTCGATCTCTTCGCGCACGCTCGGCATAACCTTCGGGTCCTTTGCCATGGCCATCTTCAGTTCAATCGAGAAGTTGACGTATCGTTCAAGCATCCTGAATACTGCAGAATCGCCCATCGGACTTCCGGCATTCTCATCAGGCAGAGGAGAAACCTTGCCATTTTCGATCTTGGCACGGCCCACCATCTCGCAACCGGTTCCTCCGTCAGTGGTGTATCCAAGATTATCGGTAATCACCGCAAGGACCGTGGGTATGTTGGCAAGGTCCCAGTGCGCAAGGAGACCAACCTCCCCATCAGGCAAAGGCTTAAGGTCATCAATACTCATTGCCAGGACACGTGACCAAGGCGGTACAGGCCTTGTGCGCTGGCGCTTTGGCAGGCCTTTGGCATATCGCCGAAGGGAGTCGTCAAACAGATTTGTGGCCGTCTCTGCCTCGCCAAGCACGTTAACGCAGTGAGAGTCAGGTATGCCGAGTATTTCCTGCACCATTGCATAATAATCATCGCGGGTTACGACACCGAACCGATTACGGTAGCCACCCCCATCACATATACGGCTGCCTGGAGGGAGACAGAAGTTCATCTTTTTTCGTCGGCAGGCCTGGAAAAAATAGACATATGCCGAGGTTGCTCCTATCAGGGCCACCGGAACCCCGCTCGCTTCAGACTCACGAAGGGCCTTGAGCAGCGCATTAATATGAATACCTGATTTGCCAAGAAGGAACTCGCTGTCCGGCGTTCCAAAGGCACGACGTGTCTGGTCCATGCCTATTGCCATGCCCATTGAAGGAGCCATTTCAGGGCTCGGGGCCAGGATCAGTATCCGGCAGCGCTTACCATCCTCGAAATCAGGAAAAAGATAGGAAGCGGTCATCATCCTGTTCGCGCCGAAAACAAGACGCTTGCCGTCTTCGTCGCGGAAGATGCGCCCCCGCTGCGTCAGACTGGTCGTTCCGCCTGTGAGACAGGCCATGACCGACTGCTCAAGCGGAAAGGACGCAACAAGGTGGGTCTTAAAAACATCGTTGTAGACCATCGGAACGTCCTGCCAACGATTTATGTCCCCGGGTCGCACCTTCTTTGCCTCGCAAAACTCATGAAAAATTGGATTGGCTGTGTATTGAAGAGCAAACATTCTGAGCGAGTAATCGTTGAATACAGAATCAGGAATCTCTGCATCTACACCTGCCTCAATGAACCGGAGCACGTCCGCCGTGAGACGATGGCGCTCAGCTTCAGCATCGGATGGGCTCAGAGGGGTAAAGGGTACCTTGGGCATTGGGAAAGACCTCCTTTATCAGCTATCAGTTTTCAGCTATTAGTAATACCTCTCCGGACCATCTCTGGCAAGAAGGAGAATACTGAGGATATCATAGCAAAAAATATGCCTTGGACAACAAGAATCACATGACGACAAAATCCTTTCCAAGGCAATGAGTTACAGGGATAGACAGTTACAGCGTTCCCTTTCGGAATCGGCATTATGCACAATAAAAAGGCAGCTCTGCCCAAATTAAGGGCATTACATTCTCCGTTTGCGCCAGCGAAAACCTGCTGTTGCCTGCGCGTCCATCAAATGCAGCGACCAACCGAAACTGGCGTTTCTCGACTCAATAAAAGCCCTTTTGTTACTATAACACCATATGCGGCACAGGACATCGGGTCAAGATTTCAGAAAATGTGCCGATGGTAAACGTTGATGCGAATGAAGCATGCAAAAGGACGACATGATTCTCGGGAAAAAATTAATAGTAATAATGCCTGCCTATAATGCTTCGCTGACCCTCAGGAAGACGTATGAGGAACTGCCTCACGAATATGTGGATGAAGTAATCCTCGTCGATGACGCCTCACAAGACGATACGCCCCGTATCGCAGGAGAATTGGGGATAAAGACTGTCATTCATACGAAAAACACGGGATATGGAGGCAACCAGAAAACCTGCTACCGGGAGGCCCTCTGGCATGGAGCAGATATTGTTGTCATGGTTCATGCAGACTATCAGTATTCACCAAGACTTGTGGCAGCCATGGCCAGCATGATCGCCTCAGGGCATTACGATGTTGTACTGGGATCGAGGATACTCGGGGGCATGGCACTCAAGGGAGGCATGCCTCTCTATAAATACATTGCAAACAGGCTTCTGACCCTGATTGAAAACATTGCACTGGGCGCCAAGTTGTCCGAATATCATACGGGGTTTCGGGCCTTCACCCGCGAAGTGTTGGAGACCCTGCCGCTTGAGGAAAACTCTGATGATTTTGTCTTTGACAATGAGATCCTGGTGCAGGCGGTCTACTTCGGGTTCCGTATCGGCGAACTGAGCTGTCCGGCAAGATACTTCGAGGAGGCATCCTCCATTAACTTCAGAAGAAGTGTAACATACGGACTCAGCGTGCTTGGCAGAATAATGAAATATTTACTCTGCAGATGGAGGATAAGAGAAATTGCCATCCTGGACAGAAAAGGAAGAAAACTGATCTGAATTGCGTTATAGAACGCCATTGAGTGCGGTTATGACCAGATCTTTACATGAATAAGCTGAGAACTGTACGACAAGGCAGATCATCACGAAAGTGAGCGCGGCATATAGCCTTACCTCATGGAGACATTCACCGTTACTGCAAGCCCTGTCTTCACTTGCGTTTATGCCTAACGATATACTATGTTACAAACAAAAATGAAGGAGTGTCGTGCAGTTTAGGATGAACACGGTTCTTACAAATTGGAAAGCACTTGCAGTGGTCCTTATTCTCGCGGCATTCCTGCGCTTTTGGGGCGCGTTCGACATCACTGACTATACAGATGATGAATACGTCCAGGTTCCGTCTGCCGTCAGCTTGTTCAAATATGGAACAACGACCGAACTGCAATGGGTGCATCCCCCGCTGAGCAGTCACATTTTGTATGGCACAATAACTCTTTTTGGCGATAATCCCTACGGCTGGAGAATGGGGAACATTGTTTTTGGAACTGCTACCGTAATTCTGATCTATCTGGTCGGCATGCATCTCTATCCCGGCACTGCCGTTCCTCTCCTGGCGGCCAGCCTTCTGGCCCTGGACCCTTTCCATATTGATATCTCACGTACCACTTTTATGGAAATACCGACCTCTTTTTTCTTTTTTCTTTACTTGTATTTCATGCTTAAATATTGCGAACACAGTGGGAAAGCATTATTTTTCGCCGGCATTGCCCTAGGACTAACGATAGCCACGAAAGCCTATTATATCTTTACTGTTCCAATGGTCGCAGCATATGCTTTCTACCGGGCACGGCAGAGGGGAGAATCGTCAGGCTCTCTCTTAATTGACTTTTCATTTCTTCTTTTTTTGCTTCCATTGACCATATATTTTCTTTCATTCATTCACTGGTTCGGGCGAGGGTATACGCTGACAGAGTTCGTTCAGATGAAAAATGATGCTGTTTGGACAGTAAAGAATCTGACACTTTCCTATTTTCATGCCAGTGACAATATACTGGCAGCAGGAAAACCCTGGCAGTGGTTTCTCAAACCGGTGATTTATGGATACCAGACATTTTCCGACGGAAATAGCGGCCGGTTCCTTCTGGAGATAAACAATTTCCCCTTTCGCATGCTGACCATCCCCTCGCTCGTGATGGCAAGTGTCTATGCCTGGCGCAAAAAACTTATGCAGGAACTGCTCGTTCCGTTCCTCTTCGTTGTTTGCTACTTTATTTTTCTGATTGTAAATAGACCGATCTTCAGCACTAATGCCACAGTTCTGCTGCCTTTCGCATATCTTATCGTAGCTCGTACAGTCGTGTTGATTGCTCGTCAGCGTAAAAGGGAATATCTTATTTATGCTGGTTTTCTTTCTTGCGTTCTTGCGTGGGGCCTTTATACCTTCCCTCTCGTTTCAGGGCAACTGGTCCCCTTGTCCTTATACCAGCCGATCATATCCATGACGCATTTTATGCAAGGGCACTGATGCAGAACCGAAGCGCCACAATTGCTGGTATGCTGCTGGTTGTCTGCTGTACCATCTTCCTCACGTTTTTCTACGGTCCACTGCGGCGCATATACATTTCCCCCAGCAGGATCCAGCAGGCATCGTCGGCATCAGAGATATATCAAACCTGGGAAGAACTCGGGGTTAGGGGACGCACGGCTATCCTTTTCACCCGTCATCTTAATTCAGAAGTATCAATGAAGGACACAGAAGGATTCAAGTTAGCCGAACTCGCAATGAGCCACGGCATTGTAAGAACCATATTTCACATCGTGCCGGATAATGCGTGGCCAGTAGTCACCGAGAACCTATCTGGCCGCAAAAATGCCCGAAACACATCTTCCGGTTTTGCATTGATCGTTTCGGAAGGAAGGATAAACGTCCTCCCGCTGTCTCATTATAAGCCTTTAGGTGAAAAATCTCTGGTAGTCGTGGAACCAGGCGTTTGGAACAAACAGGAACTCGCTCAAATTGCGCACCTTATCAAATCAGGAGACCTCAGCACTGATCTTGTTCTCATTATCAGAGGTTCATTATCTGACATGGAAACTTTCAGACCCGGTCTGCCACCTCCCCGCTGATGTAACAAAAGGAACGATATCAGCGTAATCGGCAGGGTTTTCGGAAAAAACTCATGCCGTAAAGAGACAAATACTTTCTATATGAGCTGTGCATGCTGATATGCCGGCCGCTGAAAAGCAGATCCAACAGATACAGCACCTTCACAACCGGCAGATAAAAATACCAGCGTTTCAACTGCCTGACAAAGACCGGATTATAGGGTGGGTTCAAGAAAAGTGTTTCCAGTTCCTCGAATCCGCTTTCTCTCGCCAACGATGCAATTTGGGTAAAATCTACGGCGCTTTCTCTGTCATCGAAGTATACATCGCGTCGGAGTTTGCTATGGTACATCAGTCGCCGCAGGAAAAAAGCATCGTTTGGCTCGAACACAATGAGGACTCCCCCTTCATCGAGAGCGCTGAATGCTTCCTCAAAAGCCGGACGCCTTCGCTCCTCCGGCAGATGATGAAGACTCACCCAGAACGCTGCCGACTGCAGGACTCCTTGAGCAAAGATCGGCCGCGTAATGTCCGCGCATATCCGCCGCAGAGAGCGGGGAGCGAGTTTAAGTGCCGCTATGCTCACATCACAAACGAATGCTTCTGCCTGCTCCATATGCTCCAGGAGATATCGAGCACAGTGCCCCTCCCCTCCGCCAAGTTCGGCAAAACGAACTTCGATCTTCCGCGCAATCCCTGTTTTCTTAAGGTAAGCACGAAGTCGTCCAAGCATGCGCTGATAGAGCTGAGGCCGAAAGTATGAAAGCCCCTGGATGTTGAGATTATCGAACACCTCCATTTCGTGGAGCAGTGCTGCATCGACTGCTTCCCGATCAATAAGCAACGCAATTTCCTGCTCTACCGGAAAGGATTCTCGATCATCGCTTGTTGCAAGGCGGGTTCCCTGCAACATAAGAGGCAATCGGGAAACAGGACTCACGAGTACTGTGGACAGAATTCCGTCGGTCACGGACAGTTCACCGGAGCGCCAAGAAAACGTTCCTCCAGAGCCGCCGCTACCTGTTCCGGCATAATCGATGAGAGGCAAACATTTCTTTCGCAGGTTTCAGCGTAGAGCGACTGTTTACTGTCGTAAACGCACATACAGGGCGAGCAGTACAGGTTCTCCGGATAGAATACCAGAGCGTTGCTGTTCATCGGTCCATAGACCACCGGAGTTTCCGGGCCGAAAAATGCCGCAATGTTTTTCCCGTAAAGAGCCGCAATGTGAAGGGGTCCGCTGTCATTAGTAATGACGAGTTCCGACATTTCAATAAGTGTGAACAACTCCTTAAGCGATGTCTGACCTGCGCAGTTCAAAAGGCGTGCTTTGCGTGTACTGACCTGCCGGGTAATCCCATCCACGTATGCATATTCTGATCTCCCCCCGATGAGCACATAGGTATAATCCGGGTGCTTGTCCATGAGTATGGCAAGCAGCGTGACAAAATTTTGTGACGGCCACTTCCTGAACGCGAACAGGTCGCCCGAATTGACATTTACGATGATGATACGCTCCGCATCTCCCAGCTTGAAGCGCGCACGGATACTCTCTTCGAGCTCCTGCCGGAAGGAAGGAATTACCGACGCATGGTCTTCGGGGCTGAGCGGCAGATCGAGCTGAGCTGCATAGGCAAGATATATATCTGAAATATGGTGATAAAAATTAAAAGCTACTTTGTGCGTAAGAATGCCTTCAGGCCGGATCTTTCGGTGATAGAGCCCAACCCGGATGGGAGCAGCTGAAAGTGCCGCGATCATCAGAGGAAACTTGGCAAAAAATTCCAGGTCGACCGACACATCGTATCTCTTAGTGAGCAAGCCGATAGCGATCCGAAAGCAGCTCCGAAGAAACATCGGCATTGAGCTGAAATCGGCGATCAGCACATCATCGGCCAGCCCGCACAGAGATATCACTTCCCGGTACGCACCGGCGGTTATGAAAGTAATCTTGGCATTAGGATAGCTTCTGCGAAGTACCTTGATCAACGGGATGGCCTGGAGAATGCTCCCCATGCCGAAATATTTCTGTATCAGTACCCGGGTAACCAGGTCGTTTTCCCTTCGCCGGCGCGCCGGCAGCAGCAGTTTCTTCACCTGAAACAAAATCCCCAGGATCCTGCAAAGGAACGTGCCAAGGTTGTCATCAATGATCCTCATGAACCGATAGGTCATGGTCTTTGCCTTATTCCCCAAGAATATCCCATCGCACCGCCCTAGAAGAACCTTTTTATAAGACCGTAGATCCGATCCTCAAAGAGAAACTGATAGATACCATGCCGAAAGCGGAAGCTGGCCAGCGGCCGGTACAACCAAGCCAACACTTTAAGCAAAGCATACTTCAGACTCGATCCTGAGGTCATCCTGAATATTTTCCCGTCTATGAAATACATGGTCAAAAACATCATTCTGACAAACTGATTGTGTTCCCTCGTCATCCATACCGGGTTGTAATCCGAAGCCTCGAGCTCATAGTTTCCCCATTCCGCCAGATTGGCTGGAGGTGTATACCCGTGCAGGACTGCAAGCTCATACAGCTCCGTGCCGGGCAGCGGTCGAGGTTTGTTCAGAGGAATGACGATACAGCGGGGATTATCCCTGATCAATTGCAGGATCAGGTCCCGCGTCATTTTGGTCTCCTCCAGCGTTTCCGTCGGAAAACCGACAATGAAATTGTAATACACAATAATCTCGGGGTGTCGGGCAAGTTTCCGGTTCGCCTCCAGGGTCTGCGCTGCCGTGATATTTTTTCGCATAAGAGAAAGCAGCCGGTCACAACCGGATTCAGCGCCAATATGCATGCTGGTAGTTCCGGCATCCGCAAGCTTCTTCAGAAATCTGTCGCTCATATTGAGGATCTCGTTAATCCTGGCACCCCGGAACCCTAATTTGACACGGATTTGCCGCCGTCTGATCTCATCGATGATCGCCTCTACGTGCCTAAGATCCACAAATGAGTCATCATCGATAAAATAGATCAGAGTGGCGCCAAATTTTTCCTGCACCATGCCGATATGAGAGACAACTTCCTCAACAGGATATGGCAGCCATTTCTTGCCGAATTTGGCATAAAGCGCAGGGGAACTGCAGAACGCGCATTGGTATGGACAACCCATAACGCTGTACATCGGGAAGACGACTTCGTTTTCATTGATATGCCTGTAAACTGACAGATCAGGAATGATATGGTAAGGAATATGCCGGTAGTCGATGAATTCAAAAGCCGGTGCGACCTCATTGTGATGCGACTGACCCTGTTCGTCGCGCCACGACAAGCCCTGGATATCTTCGAGCGGGAGACCTCCGGCATCGTCAATGAGATGACGGAAAAGATCATAAAACGGCTGAGCGCCGTACCCACGAATGATGTAATCAATGGATGGTTCCCGGAGTATTTCCTGCGGGCTAAAAGTGGAGTGCGGCCCGCCCCAAACTATCGTCAGCTCCGGATGCCGCGCCTTGACCGCACGTGACAACCTGACGCTCTCGGTCACTGAAACGCCGCTCATCACCGAAAAACCGACGATCCGCGTTCGTTCATTGATCATCCGGAATAGATCAAACTCAGCGGAGGAAGAATTGATACGCGCATCCAGAATCTGCACAGGATACCCCTCGCGTACGATCCTGCTGGAGGCATACAGCAACCCCAGAGGAAGCATGCGGATGAAGGCTCCCGTAAGCGAAGTCCTCGGCTGTATCATAATGACTTCAGGTGTCATCAGTCCTTTATGTCCAGATCCTTAAATGGGATTGGGTTGACTGGATGACAATCGACCCGCACGGGAACGGTCATCCCCGACAGAGGCTTGATATATTTTTCGATGTAGTCCGGGTCCGCGCCGATCAAACAATCCGGGCTGCGCTTTTTAAACGCAGGGAAATTACCCATCCGTTTCCAGATCGTTTCGAGCGGCTCCTCCCGAACATTGCCGAAAGAAATATAGTTCATCCCGCAGCCCATGACATCCCCGTAGCAGGAAATGCTGAGCTTTTCCCGCCCTCCCGGGCATTCCTGCCGCATCGAAAAATTGATGGTCCAATCTGACCGCACATGGGGATTCTGTCTCATATACTCCTGTACGCTTCTCCACTCACCGGGTGTCAGCAACACGTCGTGCTCATCCGCCCAATTTCCCGAAACACAGGCAAGAGAAAAAACAATGCCGATATCGTTCTCCGCGGCAAACCGAACCATCTCCTCCATTTTTTTCAATCCGCCGTGCATGATCACCGTGCTGAGATAGACCGCAAAACCCTGGCGCTTTGCCTCAGCAACGGCCTCCATGACTTTATTAAAATGCCCGGCGGCACCGCGAATGCGGTCGTTTAATTGAGGATCCGTACTGTCAAGACTGAGGTGTATAGTCTCGACCCCAGCCCGCTTGAGGTCAGCAAGGTAATCCCTGTTGAGGTTCAATGAGTTGGTTACAAGGGCAAATATCGTATTCCGGGGATCCATGACCGCTAGGATATCAAAAAGGTCCTTGCGAAGGGTCGGCTCCCCACCCGACAGGATGACCGAAAAAGCGCCAAGACGAGACGCCTCTTTCCATATCCTTCTGTAATCCTCCACGGTCAGGTAAGTGTCATCCTGCCGCTTCATACGCGAAGCATAGCACATAATGCATTTTGAATTACATTCAGCCAGGAGCGCAAACTCAACGGTCCTGAGCACGGGTTGTCGAAGAACAAGGGTCCTGGCATATCCCGACAGAATTTTTGGCAGCAGACTTATGCGCCGCTTGATCACCTGCGCGTGATAGAGGTAATGCCGCATTTCCCCGATCATGGCTGCAATCCTAAAGCCTTCCGGACGTGTTGTCCAGCCATCCTTGTCTTATGATAGGCAAGCATCACCCAGTAGGGAAATGTGCTGTAATCACCGAAACGAGCCTGATTAACGGCACGGCGAAGAAGCATCAGTTTATAAAGCAACGATTTCAGCCGTGGCGCAGATATCTCTTCGCTCCCGACGATTCTGCTCTTCAGATACCGTATGACCCCGGGAGGCGGCTTCAAGATAGCGAAGATACTGACCAGGTTGTTCAATAACGTAGGTTTATACGAAAACATGTATTCCTTTTCCATATGCTGCTCAATGAGGGAATAGTCAGTGACCTCCTCGCTTAAAGCCGTTCCCGGCATGAACTGGAGCGAAAACAGGCTGATCGTAAAAGGGCCTGGGGTTTGATCAAGAAAATCCACTGTCTGATAGAGTTGCTCCTGTGTCTCAAAAGGATTGTCAACGATCATTTCATAGGAAGGGGCAACCATTTTCCCGCCAAATTTTGCCAGCACTTCAGTTGCCTTTCTGAGCTGCTTGGTTGTAACCGGCCGCTTGAAAAGCTTCAGCACATCATCGCAACCCGATTCAAAACCCATTTTTATCCGCACCAAACCACCTTCCAGCAGGACACCGATCTTCTCCTCTGTAATGGACACGGGATTCGTCCCGCTCAGAATGAACTTGAGCCCGATCTCATCCCTGAATTTTCGGGAGAACGCAGTCAGCGTCGCAAGATCCCGGCCGAGAAAATTGCTGTCATAAAAAATGATATAGTCCAGTGGATGCCGCTGCATTGCTGCCTTGATCTCGGCGAGGATGTAGTCAGGGGATGGCCCGCGATAGTCTGCATATGCCCGATCGAGCTCGATAAACCTGGATTGGGAGCAGAAGGCGCAGCGATACGGACACCCTACAGACCAGATGGTATTGTAGGTGGTACCGACATGCCGCAGAAACATACTCTGCGTCAAAGGAAGGAGTTGTCCATCTGCAAAGCTGAAAATGAACTGACCTTCAAGGTCATAATCCATATATGGCATCTGTTCCATTTCAGCAGGGGTCATGATCGGGACCCGCGGGTTCCTGATGACCTGTTCATCTTCACGCACCCACGTATTTACCAATCCGCTCAACCGGTCTCCGCTCTGTATCCGCTCAAGAAATTCCACGAAAGTCCGTTCGCCTTCGCCCAGGCATACGGCGTCAGCAAACTTGATAGCATCCTCAGGAAAGATCGTGGGGTGATAACCGCCGATAATAATCCTGACTGCGGCATTGATCTTCTTCACTTCCGTGCAGAGAGTACGGACAATGTTCCGCTGGACGCTCATGAGTGAAAATGCGAGCACATCCGCTTCTGCCAATATTCCGGCCAGCCTGATCAGAGCTTCATCATTTCTGACATAATTGACATTGAAATTGTCGCCCGTCTTCTGCTGCCACCAACTTCCGGCAAATGAGGCGCGATGCGCGTCATCCAGGAAATAGACAGACTGAATATCGTAACCCGCCTTCTTTGCATTGGCGACAATGCGTCGAAATCCAATGGCAACCAGGTTTTTGTCCATACTCAACGCATATATTTTCATAGGCCTTTCTCGCACCGTTTCATCTTCTCCTGACGAGATATTTCAAACTATTTATGACTGCTCTGGGTTGAAACCGAAAAAGGTTATTGAATTCAGTCGAGCCGGCACAATAATGGCAGGGAAGATGTTTCAGCCGTTCCCATGCCCCTCTGACCCCATGTTCCCGGATAGAATAGGAAAAATCTTTACGACCGAACTGTATCGCGCAGGGGTGCAGCATGCCGGCGGAGTCCAGCCAGCAGACCAGATTGCCCATGACACACCTGGGATAGCACTTTTTCTGAGCCTTGTCGTCCGATCGGATATAGCTGTCATAGGCATGCGTTGCAGTCCATGAAATAATGTCACGCAGCCCCTGCTCGGAATTGTTCGTCGGCATCCCCCGTTTCTTTCGCTCAAGCATAATCTGGTACAGTGCATGCACCTGCTGATTCGTCGCGAGGTTCTTGTCCCGGGCAGCTCCGGTAGTAGCGGGGATACAGAAGTTCAGATAGGTCTTATAGGTATTGGCAAGATCCGTCAGGGGATCAAGCGTGTTTTCGACGGTCGACGGTCTTGTCAATACGGTATGAAGATGAAATGGGATTCGGTGCAAGTCGCAGAGTTTCATCGCCTCTATCAGCGCCGCATAGACCCCGCTGCCACGGTTCGCCTCGGTAATCTCAGAGTTGCCGTCAATGCTCAATTGGACCTGATCGACCTGCTTGAGCGCTTCAAGATGCTTCCGCAAATACACGCCGTTCGTCGTTATGGAACAGTATGCCCCCTTATTCTTAACATAGGCGATAATTCTGTCTATATCAGGGTGTAAAAGCGGTTCGCCACCCTGGAGCATAAATATCCGGGTACCAAGAGCGTAAAACTCATCAATAATCCGGAACAGCTCCGCCACAGGTACATCCGCTGCATGTCTATTATCTTCATCAGAATAACAGTAGACACACCGCAAATTGCACCGGCTTGTAACACTCAGCGAGAGGACAACGGGAGTCCTCGTACCAAAAAGCTTATATCGCAGAGTATTTAATGCGATACTCAATAACGCAGTATACATACGCTATGGGGCCAGGAGTCTTTGCATCCGCTCCGATAACCCTTCAGCCACAATATGTAGAAGCATAGAAAATCGTCACTGTTTATTATTATACCGCTGCGCTGAGAGAGAGGCAAGGTTCAGTGGCAAGAGCGTGAGAAACTGAAAAAGATTCAGGGACGCCTTTCTAAAAGCATGAACATTTCGCCGATGTTTAGATTGAAAGGATGCGATCTCCAGCTCTTGGGCAAACACTGTATAAGCCGCACAACAGCTCGCACTGCCCTATTCCGGTGATAGCCATGAATGATGCTCGAAATATAGTTGAGAGTCAGAGTTTTATAGGCACGATCGACAACAAGAGGCCTAAATCGTGATAAACACATTTTTGAAAGATTATACCTGTTGAAATAACAAAGGTGTTCGACCTTGTAATGCGGCCAATAGCGACCCATTATCCGATTCGTCCAGGACAAGGTATCAGGAGTGACGATCATCAGCAGACCAAGCGGCTTTAGCATTTTTTCGATCATATCGATAAACCCGGGAGGATCCGGCATGTGCTCAAGGACATCGGAAAGGGTTATGACATCAAAAAAATCAGCAGGAAAATCGCCGTGATCGAGACTCTTTCCCATGATTTTGTTCTCGCCATACAACTGCCTGCATAACTGAATACCTTGAGGGGACACCTCCACGCCATATACGTCGTATCCCATCTCCCGTGCCAGTGCCAACATCTCACCAGTGGCACATCCGACATCCAGAAAAGCACCGCGGACAGTCTGCAGGGGCAGACGACCGAGGTAGTTCCGAAAAGTCCTTTTCTTCATGAAAGACACTTCTTCAGCCAAACGGTCGATGCCCCAGTTGGAATAATAATTCTCGTAAAGTAAGTCCAGGCTCTTCTTGTCAGGCAGGGGATCGAGGAACTGCAACTCGCAGACGCGGCATTGCAGGAGATTAAATTTTTCGACCGGAAACAGCCTCTGAAGATTGACACTCCCGCAGAGGAGGCATTTCTTAGATTCCACGTCTGCCATCAGGACTAACCTTACCCTTCCGCTGCATTGGTGCAGCAAGTTTACACTCAGCTTCATCCGGAGCAATTCCATGCGTTGAGATGGTCAGGTAAGATAACAGATTTCTCTCAGCAATCCAAAAATCGTTTATGTGAAACTGAATGCGTGTCATTTTGAAAGTTCGAGTACACGTGCCTCCGCATATGGCCGAGCATCAGCAAGTTCATATCCCTTTAGAGAGAGAAAGCGTTTAAAATCCGTCAACGCTTCTTTCTGCCTTCCCAAATTTTCAAATGCTATCGCGCGATTGAGCAGCGCCTCCTTATCTAACGGGTATATACCCAGTGCAAGCGTATAATAATAGAGGGCACCTTCCGAGTTCCCTCCGGCCAGCTGGATATACCCCATCTTTGTGTGAACACCGGGGAGTTTGGGACTAAGAGCCAGAGTTCTTTCAAATTCCTGCCCGGCGAGAGCAAAATCTCCGCTCAGTCTGTCCCTGATAAAATACGCTTCCCCGAGACCGGCATGTCCATAAGCATTGTCAGGATACTGATTGACGACGCGGGAAAAAAGAGCAATGTCGTTTTCCCAGTCCATGTTGCGTCTGACCGTCAGACCCATAAAAGATAGTGTTACTATCATTGCTGCGGCAATCATTCTGCGCCGGAGAGCGGGAGAGAGCCGGACAAGACAACGCACGCTTTGATCAGCAACAACCATCCAAAGGCCAATAGCAGGCAAATACATATACCGGTCCGCCATAGGTGCGCTCGGAAATATGGCAATACCGCTCACCGGAAGATAGAATGCGATAAGCCAACACAAGCCAAAGAGCGTAACCCTGCTGCGTCCCCGTGTGAGCAACCAGCCAAGAGTAGCGATTATAACTGTCCACGCAACTCCAAGGGGCAGGACTACCGATTGAAGACTTTCGGGAATGATATATCTTGGGTTAAGCGCTACCGGCCAAAACACGGTCAGAAGATACCGGGGGATAATATAGACATTGTCCGCAAGCCGTGACCACAGATCCGGTATTTTGTAAAAACCCTGCAGCTTTTGCGCGCCGAACCCGGGAATAATACCTGTCTGGATGCCAAGGTCAGAGAGGATATGCCAGCGCATGATCAGGTAGCACGTTGCAGCAGCGACATAGGGAAGCAGTCTCAAGGCGGCCTGTGATCTCAAGGCGGATACATTTTCCCGCAGAGACTGGAGCTCCAGCGCAATGATAAAGAGCAGGGAAACAAGCGCGGCTTCCTTGGAAAAAAGCCCAGCCAGGAGGGAAAGCGCACCCGAAAAAGCCCATAAATAACTACTTCGGAGAATACTCCGGCGATGAAGCAGATATGCAGTCAGGATGAAAAAACACGCCAGCATGGTGTTTCTGCCACCGGAAATAAAGTCAACTGTTTCAGTGTTTAACGGATGAACAGCAAAGAGGAGTCCGGCCAAAAGTGCGGCGAATTTGTCATTCATGAGAGATCTGGCAAGACAATAAACGAGAAAAGCGTTTACAGAATGGAACAGAACATTGACGAGATGCATCGGAAACGGGACCAAACCATGCACCCGCTCCTCGATCAGGAACGTCAGTATCGTCAGCGGGCGATAATAGGGCAGCAGTTCATAGTCACGGGAAGTATCAATACTGCTGAAAAGGGACAGGGCAGAGCCCCTCAGCGCAGGATTAGTAACAATAACATTTGAATCGTCCCAGACAAAACCATTGCCAAGAGAGTTAACGTAAGCAATAAAAGCGGCGAGTACAATGATCAAACCTAATAACTGATCTTTTTTTCTCTCGTTCAATAGACGGGTCATATAAGGCAACTCAATAAAATTCTTGATCTGGTCTTCCCCCATAGGCGCCAGGCAATAAACTTTCCAGTAAATGACATAATTACAAACGTCTTAATAGATATTATAATGCACAGCAATAAATATATGACACAGTGCAACTACTCAAGTGATTATAGCAGATTTGCTACCCAGCCATTTCGCCCTCCGATTGTCCTCCGATAGTTACTGACTTGTCATGTAACGCGTGATATAATCAGGTTAGGAGAAAGCACATGAAAAGGTTCTCGCATTTGTTCTGTCTTTCCGTGTTCTACCTCATGCTATGCGCTGATACTAATTCCCACGCAGCAGTATCCAATGAATTGGGAAAGAAACTAAACACTATTCAAGTGCCGTTTATCGTGAATAAAGGCCAGACAGCCAATCAAGTCAAATTCTATGCAAAGACCTTTTATGGCACAGCCTATATAACGGTTAAAGGTGAGATTGTGTACGATTTTCCCAAGGTTGAAGAAAAGTCATTAACTGAAAGATGGTCGCTGAAAGAGGAATTTATCGATGCCGTTATTAAGTCGGTGAACGGAGAAGAAGAGGCAATAGCAAAGGTAAGTTATTTCACGGGGAAGAACAGGGAAAAATGGAAGGGCAACATCCCCACCTATGGCCTTGTGACTATTGGGAATGTCTATAAAGGGATAGACTGTAAACTGAGGGCATACGGCAAGAATGTAGAAAAACTCTTTTATATCAAGCCTGGGGCCGAGCCTTCTGAAATCAGGCTAAAAGTTTCCGGAGCGAGATCGTTAAAGAAAAACAACAGGGGTGACCTTGAAGCGGAGACCGGACTGGGAACGATAACCTTCATGAAACCTGTTGCCTACCAGGTCAGCGAAAACAGGATAGAAACAGTAGATGTTGCCTATGCCGTAGATAATGGCAGCTATGGCTTTACCATTGGAGAATATGACAAATCCCGGGTACTTGTGATTGACCCCCTGCTCCAGGCTACCTATCTCGGGGGAAACGTAAGTGATATTGCCACTTCGATGTCAGTAACGGATTCCGGCATCTATGTGGCGGGATATACCAATTCAGCAAACTTCCCGGGTATAGATTATGCAGACCAACAGGTAAACCACAGTGGCAATACCGATGCATTTGTTGCACTCCTGAGTCCTGATCTAAAGACCCTTGTTCAGGTTGCATACATAGGAGGAAGCTCTACTGACTATGCGAATTCGATCGCGCTGTCAAGATCCGGTGTCTATGTGGCAGGCGGCACACAATCGACAGACTTCGCTGGCACAGAACAGGGAGCTCAACAGACTCTTAGTGGAGAATTCGATGGTTTTGCAGCGCTTCTGAGCCATGACCTTACTACCCTTGCAGGGGCTACTTACTTCGGTGGAAGTTCTGATGAATTTGCCAATGTCACAGCGGTATCCGGCTCTAATGTCTATATAGCGGGGTACACCCTGTCAACAAACTTTGCGGGCACAGAGCACGGCGCCCAACAAATTCATGGCGGAGACTACGACGGCTTTGTAGTACGCTTGAATTCTGACTTAAGGATCCTTATTCAAGCCACGTATATCGGAGGAAGCGGGCGTGACTTTATCAATGCCATGACAGTATACCATTCCACGGTCTATATAACAGGACACACCACTTCACCAATCCTTCAAAAAACAGCGCGCGGCGCTCAACAAACCCATGGCGGGTTCTTCGATGGTTTTGTTGCAAGTCTAAACTCTGACCTGAAAACCCTTAATCAGACTACCTATCTCGGAGGGAGCTCAGATGATGTCGCCACTGCCATAGCAGTATCCGGCTCAAATGTCTATGTCGCAGGATATACTCATTCAACCAACTTCCCAGGAACAAAGCATGGAGCCCAACAAACGTATGGCGGGAACAATGACGGCTTTGTGGCACTCCTGAATTCCGATTTAAAGAAACTGATCCGGGCCACCTATATTGGAGGGAGCAATTATGAGGAAGCCAAAGCCGTGGCAATATCAGGCTCCAACGTCTATGTTGCAGGGTACACCCTTTCATCAGACTTCCCCGGGATAGCTCATGGCGCTCAACATACTCATGGCGGAGACCACGACGGCTTTGTGGCACTTTTGAAATCCGACTTAAGGAAACTCATCCAGGCCACCTATATTGGGGGCAACAGCTACGAGGAAACAAAAGCTCTGGGCGTATCCGGATCCGGTATCTATGTGGCTGGGTACACGCTTTCAACAGACTTCCCCGAGACAACGCAGGGAGCTCAACAGGAGCATGGCGGGGACTATGATGTCTTTGTGGGAATTTTGAGCAGTGACCTTGGTGAGGTCCGTACCTCACGTTCTCGGCTGCAGCATCAGCGACAGTAGATACAGCATTTAATTTTTCCGGACAACAGCAGATTGCATCCTCTGCTTATAAATTCAATGTACCCTTGAGTCCGCAATCAGCCGTTATTTGTTTTTGCGCACTCTGAACTGACTCGAAAGTCCTTTCACTTTTTCTCGAACCATAGTGCGTGCTCCCGCCAGTTCATTTCCGGGTATGGCCAAATAACGTCTGTAATCAGCTGCTGCATCTTCATATTTCCCAAGTTTATCCAATGCCGTAGCCCTGTTCAAATAGGCTTCTGCATCAAAAGGATTCTGTTCAATTGCTTCATTATAATGACGGACGGCACCAGCAAAATCTCCCCGCAACAGCTGGATGTAGCCCATCTGGGTCCGAAGCCGGGGGAAGTTGGGATCAAGGGCGAGAGCCATTTTAAACTCTCTTTCGGCTGCATCGAGATCTCCCTCATCGTCAAGATAAGCGCAGCCAAGATTATGATGGCCAAAGGCCTGATCAGGGTTCTGCGCAACATAGCGCGAGAATAGTGAAATATCGTTCTTCCAGTCCTGGTTTCTCGCAACCGTCATCGCGGTTAACACCAGGAGCACGAGAGCGGCAGCAGCTATGCCATACCGCCGCGCCTCTGGTACAGAGCTGAAAAGCCGGGCTAATTGATCAGCAACGATGATCCAAAGTCCGATTGCTGAAACATAAAAATACCGGTCAGCCATCGGAGCACTGGGGATCGGGAATATACCGCTCACCGGCAGCCAGAATACGACGAGCCACGACAGTCCAAATAGAGTGGCGCGCCTTCGGCCACGTGTTAATTGCCATCCAATTACTCCGGCTATACCCAGCCACGCAGCAATGAGCGGCAGGGCCAGAAGGTGAATATCATCAGGAATAACATACTTCGGGCTGAGCGATACCGGCCAGATTATTGTCAGGAGATACCTGGGAATGATGTACAGATTATCAAGAAGGCGCGCCCCGAGACCGTTCAGAATGTCCAACTGGACGCCTGCGGCAGCAAGGGATCTCCCCCGCAATACCATATACATCGCCATACAGAAAACATAAGGGACCAATCTGACGACCGCGCGATATGTCATGCCTGAGAAGCCCCGGAGAAATGATATTTCTTGCAGCGCTATAAACGGCAGGATCATCAGTCCGGTTTCCTTCGAAAAAAGCCCGGCAAGAAAGAAGACCGCACCGGCGGCTGCAAGGGAGATAGTATCACTGAAAATGCTTCTGCGATGTAAGAGATAAGCAGTCAGAGAGAAAAAGCAGGCGAGCAGGGTGTTGCGGCCACCAGCAAGAAAGTCCACCGCTTCCGTGCTTATGGGGTGCACCGCAAAGAGGAGTCCGGCCAGAAATGAAGCATGCTCGTCCCTGATAAGAGAACGTGCAAGACGATAGACAAGAAATGCATTGGCAGCATGCAGCATGATATTAAAGAGGTGCATCAGCAACGGATTCAGCCCATGCACCCGGTCTTCAAGAAGAAAACTGAGTTGAGTCATCGGACGGTAATAGGGCGTTAACTCCACATCACGGCCGGAATCGATTCTGGCAAAAAGAGAAAGAGGTTCATCCTGCAAAATCGGGGGCCTGACAATAACAACTTTATCGTCCCACACCAGACCGTTTCCAAGGGAGTTGGCATATACAGCAAAAATCGCAAACACCAGCAGCAGGGAGTATACCGTGCTGCGTTTATTTTCGTCATGTATTAAATCATTAATAACTGTCATTATTCTCGTTTGTACTTCAACGTTATCATTATCAAGATATCCGTTTGTAAACGGCAAGAAATGGACCGGAAAGCTCGCCGTATCGATTCAAGACATCTCCATAGATAAATATAGGTCTGTTGGGGTCAAGCATTTCCATATAACCAACGATCTCGTATGACCGATTAAGGTAATTGTTTGCCCAGAGCAGGACTTTGATGTTTGAAAAAACAGTCACACCCCAAGAGCTTGAAACATTAGCATAGACAATATAAGCAGGTCGCGTCTGCTCGATTTGGCTGATCATTTCATCCTGCATATCCACTGCAAACGGCTGATTTTCCATTAAGCCGTACATATAAATGTGGCCTGTAGCTGCACGACGCTTTGCATAAAAATAGATTTCCGGTTCAGACCCCAAAACAAGAATCCGGTCCTTCTCCGAAGTGCGCTGAGCTATCATGTCAGCCACCACCCGGGCCTCGGGGAACGGGTTTCTCATATATAAAGCCCTGCTGACTTCATCAGGGGAAAACGTGAAGAAGTAGTCCCGCTCGACATACATTCCAAAGCTGACTGCAAGTGCCAGCACGATACCTGGCATCCAGCGCAGCACAAACTTGACGTAACGCGCCGACGACAGCCCCTCTGCGGCAAACAACGCAATAACGGGAAGAACGAGGATGAAATAGTGTTCGCGGAACACAAGTCCCGGGGTGATCGCAAGAAAGGAGCATACCGCAAAACCAAATATAAACAGATTGTTTCGTCCGCTTCGTCGCTTCGCGAGCAGCGAGAAGAACCCGATCGCAGCCAAAAGCCATATCAATGGTTGTTTGCCGACTATCCCGGTAGCGCTGTTGGCGAATAATCGGGCGCCTGCCTCAAGAGGGATTTGTACCGCATATTGGAATGCATACTGCACTGTCCAGAAATAGAACTTATTGAATAAACCGACATACCACATTGCAACTGCAAGCAGCGCAACAGGAAACGCCGCAGTAACTATAAAGAGCAGGAGTGCCCTTGCCTTGTTCAGCACTGATACGCCGTGAATGCGACGAAACTCATCTGCCAATAAAACAGCGCCAAAGAGGACAAATAAAGCAGCGTGCTGTTTCATTAAAATAGCAACCCCGAAACAAAAACCGCTCACAAAAAGCCAATATTTGCCGTCCGTCTCAAACGATTTCAACAACGCTGCCAACCCGGCTAACACGAACAGTACGACAAAATGTGTTGCATGAGCAAAAACTCCGTCAACAGACTGGCTGAGGGTAAGTATGCCATAAAAGCCTGATGCGAACAATGCCGTTTCACGATCCCCCATCCTCCGCCCCAATTGATAAACAAGGATCATGCAAAGAACATTCACAATGAACAGCCCCAGGTGAATGCCTACCGACGTCCGGCCGAAAATCGTCATAAATATCGCATACATCAGCGCCGTGCCGGGAAACTTCATTGTGTATGCTTCCTGGTATGGAGGGACGCCATCGAGCATAAGCTGCGCAATATATGCGAACTCTCCTTCGTCCCGCTCAAGCGGCACATCCAATAGCCGGATGCGGACAAAAGCAATCAGGACGACCACTGAAATTAAAACTGCAATTGCGGGCCATCGGTGCATCTCTGACACTTTTTTATCAGGTGGTCTAATTGCTCACTCCAATTCTGACATCTAGTCTATTCAGGAAAGACATCCATTCATTATCATACTGCATAACTTCAGCAGCCAGTTATCATGCTCGAAATCGTTCATTCAGGGGCGCCACCCCTGAATCATAATTAAAGAAATATTCTCAAATCCATTTACCTGCCCCAGATCCGGCAACGGAATCTGCTCCACGGTCTGCCAATGAGACTGGAGTGCAAAAGCAGCCTGCTGCGACCAATGGAGCTGATAGGCGCCTTCGCTCCAGCCATATGGCGAATATGGCGCAGGAGGAATATCTCCGGGAACTTCCCCGGGCCGCAGAAAATCCAGTTCGCCAACTAACCAGACACGGTTGCCGTTTTTTAATGTCATGAACATTTTCTCAATAGCAGGTTTTAACGGCTCACTTTGCACCATTCGATCCTTAAATAGATCATAGCGATGCACACTGTGATCTTCAATTTCCGGAATGGTGATCCACGTGCTTGAACCTTTGTAATAACGGGCAAACGAAATGCCAAGATAAAAGGGATATATGACGACTAAATCGTCTGTTGCCGAGATCGACTGAAGTTTTGAAGCGAGGGCATCCATATTGGTTCTGCGCACATGTGCGGCATCCCATGAAGTCAATGCGATGGAAACTGCAATCCCCGCAATGCAAACAGATCGAAGCGTTCTGCCCAAGGCATTTTCACAGACGAGGTCAACAGCTTTATCCAGGATTACTGCCATCATGGCCATGAGCGGCAGATAGTTCCACCCCTGGGTAGAAATAGCCAATATCTTGACGAAGGCGATATAGGAAATGATCCCAACTACCAACGTAACAAGGAGATACACAACAATATTAATGCGGTCCCTCGACTGATTTCCGGAAGATGAGACCACTATCCGGACAAATACAATCAGGGCGAGGAGGAGGGACAGTAACCAGACCCATGTAAGGAATCCGCCGGCAGGATCAGCGGCCTGCCTGAACTTGTCGATAATCCATGAGAGCGTAATCGGGTTTTTATAGATGACGTTCCAATCACCTGCTTTTGCGATAGGATAAACATAAGGCAGAAGGGAAGCAGCCGACAGTACACCAATACCAAGAGGGAAGATAATGAGTTTCGTATCCCGGCGCATAATGCCGACGGTGACCGCTCCCATGCAAAGCGCCAGTAATAAGAATGCATTATTGTACTGGCATTGAACGCTCAGAACGGCAAATAGAAGGCTTACTGCCATTCGACGCATTGTCGGCTCCTGTATGGTTCGCCATACCGTACCCAATGTCAGCAGGATCAGAATCACACCTAATCCGTAAGCTCGCAGTGAATCTGCAAAAAATGCAGTCGGACAAATGGAGAAGAATACCAAGGACAAAAGTGGCAGACGCATTGCCAGACTGCGAGTTGCAGACCATATTGCACCCAATGTACCGAGACCTACGATCAACCCGAGCGCTCGAAGGGAAAGGTCGGATGCTCCGAAACCGAGGGCAACCCATGAACGAAGGGTAAGCAGCCAAAGCATAGGGAATGACTCAAACTGCATTTTGTCCCAGATTTCGGTAAACGACGGGAACGTGCTGATGTTCAGCGTATTGATTTCATCACGCCAGAGCCCACCGGAATGAGTGAATACCGAAACATGCAGGAATGCCGAAGCAAACAGCAATGCAACGAATAGGCCTCGTTCAATCCGGGAAATAGCTGCTTTACTGGAAGATCTGCTCAAATCTGTCATCGCATTACCCATATCAAACGGCCCCTGGCATAATTACTGATCGTAAACAGGGGCTCTTTCATCTGTCAGCTCAGAACGGAAGTCCAATGCATTTCGGGATAGCTTCTTAGTCACTCTGCTGAAATGGGACCGCGGGGACCTTCTTCGTGAAGTCCTCCCAGGTCAGGCCCGGTGTCTTCACGTCGTGGATCATTTCGCGGTATTCCAAATAGATTCGCTGCACTTCCCCGGGAGTATACGTCTTTTCAATAAGCCCCAGTTTCTCGGCACGAAGAAGTGCCCGGTAGGCACTCACGATCGAATGGATATCGCGAAACAAAACAATCCTTGCCCGGCAATCATCCGCGATGGATTGGTCCTCCTTCGCTGCGCGGGTGAAGGTCTCTATGGCCTTCGTCATGGTCGGGTGATCAAAAGAGTCAGCAGATATGCAACTCCATGGCCCATTGGGACAGAATTTACTTTTCCCATGCAGACAGAATACCAGCGAAATATGCAAATCGTCAATGTACTTACAGCAAATTCAGGAGTAACATAGGCACTCCCAGGAGTTATTGGACCTCCCCCTGCCTGATGCACTTCATCATCCGTAACCAACCTGTGATAAGATAAAAAAGATGTGCATGAAAAAAAAATATCTCATGGCTTCCGCTTTGCTTTTAGTAACGTCGCTGGTCTACTGGCAGGTTTCCGGACATGATTTTATCAGTTATGACGACCCTGTCGTGGTATACGAAAACAGTCATGTCCTTTCAGGGCTGACCATTGAAAATATTAGCTGGGCCTTTACCACAACCTATTTTTCAAGCTGGTATCCACTAACCTGGATTTCACATATGCTGGATGTACAGTTATTTGGACTCTCGCCAGGCAAGCATCATCTCATGAATCTGGGGTTGCATATTCTCAACACTTCGCTGCTTTTATTGATATTGATCAGGATGACAGGCGAGTTCTGGAAGAGCCTGTTTGTGGCAAGTCTGTTTGCCCTGCATCCCATGCATGTGGAATCCGTGGCATGGATAGCTGAGCGCAAGGATGTGCTGAGTACTTTTTTCTGGCTGCTTACTGTCTGGGCCTACGTAAAGTATGTCGAACAACCAAGAGTATGGCGATATCTTTTTGTTTGCATTTATTTTGCCTGCAGCCTGATGGCAAAGCCGATGCCGGTGACCCTGCCACTAGTGCTGTTGCTCTTTGATTATTGGCCTCTCTGCAGAATTCCCGGTATGCACTATCGTTGCCGTGCCGAACAGGAACATAAAGTATATCGGATCAGCTCTCAACCTGCTTCCGTATCAGGATTGATTCTGGAAAAATTGCCGTTGCTGCTTATTTCAGCTTCCGCAAGTGCTGTGACCTTCATCGTGCAGCAACGAGGGGAAGGACTTGTTTCTTTGGGAACAGTGCCACTCCTGCTACGCTGCTCCAATGCTCTCGTCACTTATATGAAGTATATTGAAAAGATGTTATGGCCTGCCGAACTATCAATCATATATCCACTGAAAAAGCATATCAACAGCAGTGAACTGCTTTTTGCCATTGCCTTATTGTTTCTCATATCTTCTATTGTCATCAGATTCCGGAAGAAAATCCCCTATCTACCTGTCGGTTGGCTCTTCTTCCTCATAACCCTGCTTCCGGTTATAGGAATTATCCAGGTCGGCGATCAGGCAATGGCCGACCGTTACACCTATATTCCCTATACGGGACTGTTTATCATGATTACCTGGGGAGCCGCTGATATTGCCGGGCAGTGGCAGAAACGATCTTCTTTCATGGGCGTTATAGCGGGTATTGTCCTCGTTTTGATAACTGTGGGAACCTGGAATCGCCTCGGATACTGGAAAAACACGAAAGAACTATTTGGTCAGGCAGTTACGGTCGCTGGCGATTATTTTGTTGCACAGAAATTTCTAGGTATCGCTCTTTTGGACGAAATGAAAATTGATGAAGCCATAAATCATCTGGAAATTGCAATTCGTGACAAACCTGATTTTGCCGAAGCTCACTATAACCTGGGAAATGCGTGGGGGAAAAAGGGGAACACCTCAAAAGCAATTGACAGTTTCGGCAGGGCGATCCTGTTTAAGCCCGATTTTATGGATGCGTATCTCAATCGGGCAATTCTCTATGTGCGTCTGGGGGATTACGGCAGGGCAGAAGCTGATGTTTTAAGAGTGCTTGCTTTCAATCTTCAGCCGTCAGCAACCAACCATTGCACACCGGAAGAAACCAACTTTCTCCTGGGCACAATCTACTCTGATACCGGCGATCAGGAAAAGGCGATAGAGTATATTTCCCGGGCAATTACATTCAAGCCGACCTATTATGCTGCCTATCTCAAACGGGGGCTTGTCTATAAAAAGGCCGGGCGGTCCGCCGATGCCGCGGCTGATTTCACACGAGCCTGTCAGGGAGGAAATTCAGAGGGGTGTATGCAGCTGAATGCTCTCCCATCTCATGTCCGTTTCTGACCTCCCTGTGCTTGTACCCCCAGGATTCCACTTATCATCCAGACCGGGTTAGGGAAGGTCATATCCTTTCAAAAAAGCGTATAAATAAAAGGTGCAACAGCGCTGCCCTGGGTCAGGACGATCAGAACGCTGAGCAGCAGCAGAACAATGATGATCGGCAGGAGCCAGAACTTTTTGCGTTCTCGCATAAAGCTCCACAGGTCTTTAAGCAGTTCAAACATCAGTAAGGTTTCTCCATGGTATCAGATTTTTTTGCCATGCCGGGCTTGCGATAGCTCCGGGTAAAGGGCATGAATTTCCACTGCAGCTTGAATCCAATTCAGGTATGTCAGTCCCCATGTTCAATCCAGGACAAAATCAAGCTGCCAGTTCTTATTTTCCTGCCAAACCGGCTGTGAACGCTTGTCGAACAAAATATTTTCCATAACCAGATAATCCATTTCCGTGCGCATGAAACAACGGTATGCGTCTTCCGGACTGCATACCAGCGGCTCTCCGCGAACATTGAACGAGGTGTTCACCAGCAGGCTGCAACCGGTGAGAGCCTTGAACGCCTGCAGCAGGCGGTAATAGCGGGGATTTGAGGCCTCGCTTACGGTCTGGATCCGCGCAGTATAGTCCACATGTGTAACTGCTGGGATTGTCGAGCGGACCACCTTCAGTTTATCAATACCGGACAACCGCTCCTGTGCACCCTCCAGAGAAATACGCTGTACGGGTATCACTTCACCCACCAGCAGCATGTAAGGGCTCGCCCGGTCAAGTTCGAAATAAACTGCCGCATCTTCTTCCAGCACAGAAGGCGCAAACGGCCTGAAGGACTCACGGTACTTGATCTTCAGGTTCATCACCGATTGCATAGCCGGGCTTCTGGCATCACCCAGGATGGAACGTCCGCCCAATGCACGCGGCCCGAACTCCATCCGGCCCTGAAACCAGCCGATTACCTGCTCCTCTGCCAACAGCTGTGCGATTTTCTCATAGAGTTCATTCTCAGTCATTTCCTGGTATGAGGCCCCGATGGAATCAAGATATATCCTTATCTCCGAACAGGAAAACGACGGGCCTAAATAAGAGCCCTGCATCGAATCCGTCCCTGTGCACTGTCGCGGCTGATCAAGATACTGATGCCAGACAGCAAGAGCCGATCCGACAGCGCTGCCGGCATCTCCAGCTGCAGGTTGTATCCAGATATCCCGGAACGGTCCTTTCTCCTTACCTGTATTTATCAGGGCCTGTCTCCTCAGAAAATCATACATAATGGCGCTGACCTTCGTATGTCCGGCAGGCGTCCAGTGCCAGCCGTTCGCCGGAAAGGTCTCGGCCCCATAAAGCTGCACATACGCTATCCCCTCAGCCCTTAGGATATTCTCCACGTCAATATGCGGCTCAACGAGACCGACAACCAGCAAGGCTCCTCTCTGCTCGATAACGGTCTTTAATCCATGAATAATTTCAGGTGTCGGATTGTCAACCGCAATAAGAGGCGGGGCAAACGCATTCACGATAAGCCGGACCACATAACTGTTCACCAGCCAGGGATGGTTTCTTCCAAAATAGGACAACGAGGTTGGAACAGGGACACCCTTCAGGGTCATGCTCTTGTTCCTGTCGAAATAAGGTTTATAGTATTCGCCCTGACCGATGCTATTCAATGAATTCTCGACAAAATCATTGTATGAGCAGAAGATAAGCACCACAACGCGTGGACGATAATGATCAAACTGGTCCATAAGCAGTAGTAGTTCCTGATCTGTGCTGTAGCCGCTGACACCCAGATTGTATATGTTCCAGTCCGGCAGGCAGGGTCGCAGTTTTTCTGTAAACCGATCGGCGGCCTCCACGTCATACCCCCACACGAAGGAATCTCCAATAAACAGCAATCCCGCTTTTTCAGATCAGAAAGCATTTTCGATACATGCTCATTTTTTCAATCACTGTGCAGAGTTTGCTCCTGTCTCATGATCTATTATCTGCGCTCAAGCTCACGCACCCGCTCCTCTGCATACGCCTGTGAGCCAGGGACGTTATTGGCTCCGGGAATGGACAGAAAAAAAAGGTAGTCTGCCAACGCCTCTTTCTGCCTCCCGAGTTTTTCATATACTATGCCACGATTGATACGCGTTTCCTTATCGTAAGGAAAGATCGCCAATGCTTCATTGTAATGATGCAAGGCCCCCTCATAATCGCCGCGGTTCTGTTTTATGTGCCCCAACTGGTTGTGCGCCGCCGGAAACATTGCAGGCGCCGGAGATAAGGCAAGTGCTTTCTCCAATTCTCGCTCTGCCGAAACAAGATAACGATTATCGTTTCCGCTTTCATCAAAATAGGCACTTCCCAGACCGGCGTGCCCATAGGCATTGACCGGGTATTGCTCTACCATGCGTGCATAAAGGGATATATTGTTTTTCCAGTCTGCATTGCGGCTGGCTGTGAGTGCAGCCAATGCCACCAAGATAAGCAGGGCAGCAACCCTGCCGTATCTGCGCGCTGATGAACCTGCAGGGAGTATATGACTGACCTGATCCGCAACGATAATCCATAGACCGATTGCAGGTATATAAAGAAAGCGGTCAGCCATCTGGATATTGGAAAAGTAGATGATACCGCTCACCGGCAGCCAGAACAGGACCAGCCAGAAAAATCCGAAAAGTGAGGCCCTGCTGCGCCCCCTAGTGAAAAGCCATGCGATAGCTGCAATAATAATGATCCATGCAGCAGTGAGAGGCAAGGCAAGCAGGTGTAAGTCAGCCGGGATGTCGTAACGCGAACTCAGTGAAACCGGCCAAATAGTAGTTAATAGGTATGCCGGAATGATATATAAATTATTGATCAGTCGTTCAATAAGGCTCGGCACAACATATAGATCCTCTAACTTCTGTGTACCAAACCCCGGAAGGAAACCTGTCTGGATACCGAGGTTCGAGAGCGTCATCCATCGCATAACGAAATAGCAGGTTGTGGCAGTGACATATGGAAGCAGCCTCCAGACAGCCCCGAGTCTTGCACAGGAAGAATTACGCAGAGTCGCAATTTCCAACACCAGGATAAGGGGCGGAACCATCAGGCCGATCTCTTTTGAAAAAAGGCCTGCAAGATAGAAGGCCGCCCCGGCTAGGGCCGGCGAGAGCTTCGCCAACGAGATACTCCTGTGATGCAGCAAATATGCCGTAAGCACACAAAAACAGGCGAGCATCGTATTACGGCCGCCGGAAAGAAAGTTCACTCCTTCGGTATGGAGCGGGTGAACAGCAAAGAGAAGCGAGACCAATAGTGCCGCATCGCTGTCCTTGAAGAAAGAAATGGCCAAACGATATACCAGAAACGTGTTGGCGGCGTGAAGCAGTATATTAAGAAGATGCATCAGAATGGGGTTAAAGCCATGTACCCGCTCTTCAAAAAGAAAAGTAAGATAGGTAAAGGGACGATAGAAAGGCAACAACTGTGTTTCGCTGGTGGTATCTATCGCGCTCAAGAGTGAAAGCGGCGCGCCCTGTAGTACCGGATTTTGAAGAATAACCTGGTTGTCATCTAATACAAATCCGTTTCCCATTGAATTTGCATAAACAAAAAAAGCGACGGCTGAAACCAGAAAACCCAGCATCAGGTTTCGTCGTTTCTCAGTCAGATTTATTAAACTGGCATTTTCCTGCTGCATGCTATTATTACCTGCTATCATTGAGGCCTTTGAGCACCGGAATGAAAACCGCCAGAGTGAGCAACGCCATGGCAATTATCAGATAAACGTCATGTTTCCTGGCAGGATCTTTTTTCAGGAGCACTATTGACCGCATGTTCCTTAATATATGCGCTAATTAACCCGACCGTCGGCAGGAAAGTCCGGCCGGTAAAGTCGATTGATTACGATTTGCACCTTTTTTCAGCCACTATCTTCTTCTCTTTCTTCCATTTTTCATAGGCTATCTTATATCCCTGCCGGACCGGGATCTGGTTCATGAGCGACAGTACATGTGCTTCAGGAAAACCGGTCAGCGGGATATTGAACATATGTTTCAACACCCTCCCCAGCCGCAGCACTTCAAGCGAAGTCTCATAAAACAGCTCTTCCCTTACCTCAGGCGTCATAGCCGGATCAGGGTGTTCAAAGAGCGCATAGGCTCCGGAGTAGTACTCCCAGCCCATGTCCTTGTACAGATACGGCTCATACTGCTCGCGAAGCCTCGTCCCCGGGTAGGGCACTACCAGCGACGGATGCATGCTCACGCCCAAACGGTCCGCAAGCTCCACCGAGCGTTTAAAGTCATCCAGGGAGTCGTCCCGACTGCCGAGCATATAGAAAAGCGACACATCGATCCCGTGATCCCTGATCGTGCGCACTGCCCTTTCCCGGTCTACGCCGATCTTTCCATCAGCGCCATATGCTTTCAGGCTTTCATCAGACATGGCATCCCAGCCAACCCAGACAGTACGCATACCGCTCTCGCGGGCAGCATTCAGCATGCGTGATCCCTCTGGGGATAGAACAGGTCTAAGACTGCCGAAGCCCATCCATTTCTTGTTGCTGCCTTTCAGCGCAGTGAACAGGTCTATGGCCCTTTGCGCCTGGCCGACCCACCAGATATTCTCGTCGCCATTGATATACATCTTCTCCGGAATTGCAGCCACATCGCGCACCACATGGTCTATGGGACGGAAACGGACCTTCGCACCCCAAAACGGCTTTACCGAGCAGAACGCACAGTTGTACGGGCATCCCCGCGAGGTGTTCACAATCCGGAACTGATGTTTGCGCTTGCCCTGCAAGAGCCCGTAAAGCGGCGTCGGCAGATCATCAAGTGAGATCTGTTCACCGCGGTAAAAGGGCTTCAATTGGCCTGCCCGAAAATCACGCAGCACCTCAGGCCATACCGATTCTGCTTCGCCGATGACTACCGCATCCCCGTGAGACTTAGCCTCTTCAGGCATGGCAGAGGCATGCATATTGCCGAAGACAACCTTGATTCCCTTGGTCCGCAGCTTTGCCGCTATTTGGTATCCCCCTACAGCGGTGGGAGTCAGGATGCTAATCGCGGCAAGATCACATTCCACTCTTTCGATTGCTTCGGGGTCAGCGCTGGCGCTGATCAATTCGATTTCGATGTCAGGATCTGCACGGCGGGTAAGCGCAGCAAGATACTCGAGGCTCGGCGGAGCCACCGGCGTCCAGCCAAACGGCAAGGGCGGGAAAATAATTGCAAGTTTCATAAACAGCTAATTGCTGATAGCTATCCGCATTAGTGTTCGATGCGAAAACCGGAATGAAAAGTCTCCATTGAGAAAGGCACGCCCCAATAACTGACAATCATCACAACGACTGCGACCAAAGAATACAATGCCAGCTTTCTGCCCCGCCAGCCAAAGGTTATGCGCAGATGCAGATATATGCCGTAAATAAGCCATGAAATGAGGGACCAGACCTCGACAGGGTCCCAGGCCCAGTAGCTTCCTTTTACCGTATTGGACCAGTACGCACCGGATATGATCATGAGCCCATACATGATAAACCCTCCGGCAACGAACCGGTAACTGAGGTTATCGAGCGCCTGCAGGTCAGGCAGTTTGTCGTATATGCCGCCGGATTTCTTTTCTTTCAGAATGTAGAAGAGACCAAGCCCTGCGGCCATCAGAACGGAACCGAAGCCCGTTGTTGCACCGATGATATGGACCCAAAGCCACCAGCTCTGCAGCGCCGGCGCAAGCTGTGTTGCGACATCCTTCATTAGCGTTCCGGCCCACCCTAACAGGACAAAGGCAACCGGCATCACCAGCACGCCCAGGGGCCGCACTTTTTTTATGGTGAACTGAAAGACCAGAAAAATCAGCATGGTGGTGAAGATGCCGAAGGTGATTGACTCGGAGATGGTAATAAAAGGCTCAATGCCGCCGGCCTTCCAGCGCAGGGCTATCGCAGCAGTATGCGGAATAAAACCCGCAAGGGCGCTGAACAGGCCTACCATAAAGAGCTTCTCATATTTTGCAATAATACCAAAGAGATAGCTGAAGGTGCTTATACCATACAAGCCGACAGCTGTCCAAAAACATACGAGTTCAGGTTTCATATAATCACCTCAGGCAAAGAACTTTCTTTGATTCATTATTTAACCACATATTTACTCGTTAAGACAATTGCACCGCACCTTGCCGGGTGCAGCTTTTCACCGATTCCTTGCGGCTGACAAACTATTAACGAGAGCTATATTCTGCTCCTTCTTATCCTGCCAATGAACGTTATGACCATACCTCCCAGTCCAATCCACAAACTGGCAAGCACGATAGGCTGACCAGGGTCATAGCGAACACTCATGGCAACCCAATATCTGACCTCCCTGGCTTCAAGATAGTAATCTCCGACACGAATCTTTTTCCCGATCGGTACCTTGCCTTCCGCAAGAGGCTTTTCAGTCGCCACGGTGCCCGTCTTTTTTCCGTCAGAATGCGCAGCTGCCATATCTTCCTTCTTCATATTGGCGTGGGGATCTGGCGCGTCCGGCTTTTGACCTGCGCCATGGTCAGGCAACGTCTCGGCCTTATGCTCGTCAGGAACTACCAATGGCCAGACGGTAAATATCGTATCTCCGGCTCTCTCTGTAAATTTTGATGGCTCGTAAGTCGCCTGGAGGCCGAACAGTGGTTTCACTGGATCCTGGGGGTACGCAAGTCCTCCAGGTCCCTCCTCCTTTGTGCCAGTCGAGTAGAGATACGTTTCATCCTTCTGCTTGAAACTTTGCAGGGGCACATGGCCACCATAGAGCTCTCGCCCCAATTTGTCGTAGAGAATGATCAGGAGCGAATATCCTTCCTTGTCGTTAAAATACTTGAAACCCCTGTATTCAAGATGGTGTGTTACATATATAATGTCCTGCTTCTTAAATATGCCCTCGCCAACCTCAATCTCATAACCTGCCCTCTTGTCCGTTCCGTCAACTTTATAGCCCCTGTGCATTTTAATAAGAGTCGTGTTGCCCTTTAATCGGGAAAGATCGAAAAAGCGGCCATGATTAATGACATCATAGCTCATGGGATCTGCATTAGGAAGGGTTTCACTTTCAGTAAGTCTGATAGTTCCGCGGAAGTAGAAGAAGCTGTTATAAACTATGCCCACCAATATTGTCACAAAACTGAGATGAAAAAGAATCATCCCAAGAGAGATGAGAGTCACTTTACGGCCCCATATTCTGCCGAAAAAACAGAACGCGACGTTCAACACCAGCAGAACAAGCAGCCCATTAAACCAGAGAGAGTTAAAGATAAGTTCCCATGCCCGCTCCCCGCGGAAAATGGTGACGCCGACAACACAGCTTATAAGAATTGCGATCAGCAATCCCATTGCAAGTTTTACAGAGGACAGTAACCCATATATTCTGCGCATCATAAGGTAAATGCCCCGAATCTGCCCGGTTCAAAATATCTGTCAAATGATGGATAGTTTCTCAAATGCATCTCCTTCGCAGGAACAAGCCTGCTGTAATCAGCGAAAGAACTTCCCGTCTTGTCATGGCCGGCAAAGTATAATTTTAAGGAAATACTCCAGGCCCGTCAATCGGAACGATATTTTCTCTTAATAAATCCGGGGGCAAAGCGCACCCCCTGTCCAGGTCTTCCGCCCTCTGATGCCTGAGACAGTCAATTAATGTTCGAGGACAACGAGCCCGCCAGCGTTTATTTCCTTCAGCAAATGAGGTGCGAACAACGAGCCGGTCGACCGCAAGGCCTGGTATTCAGCCATAGCATGATTTCTTTCTCCCAGCTGCAGATAAGTGAGCCCCAGAGAAAGATGAGCCTTCTCGTTTTCCGGCTCAAATTGGAGAACCCTGATAAACGCATATTTGGCAGCTGCAAAATCGTTCTTCATCGAGTAAGCAGCGCCAAGGTTCAGGAGGGCCCGAACATAGGACGGCTTTGCCTTGACTGCTTCGCTAAAAAGCCAGAGTGCCTCATCGACCCTTCCTGTATTAAAATAAGCCAGTCCAAGATTGTTCAAAGCCAGCCAGTTGTTTTCGGTCACCTCTATGGCATGGGTCAGAAGAGTGACAGTATTTTTCCAGTATCTGAGTTGCGTCGAGGTAAGGGCTATCATTACCGCAAGTGCAGCGGCCAAAACAATACCCCAGACCACATCATCTACCGGCCACTTCCGCATGAAACTCGCGCTTCCCCAGACAATGAATACGAACAGGCCGATAAGCGGAATATAAGAATAACGGTCCGCAATGGAATGCTGGCCGATGTGGACCAGCCCGATTACCGGCAACAGCGCTACAACGTACCACAGCCATCCCGTAATCAAAAAGGGATAGCGCCTCCGTTTCCAGAAGGCAACTCCGGTAACCAGCACAAGCGCAAACACTGAAAATAGAACCATTGCATTGGAAGGGGGTGACTCCACAAAAGGGTAAAAGACAGCTAATTTGACCGGCCAGATCATTTTGTATATGTATTCGACGTAGGATATGCAGGCCCGGGAAGCCTTCTCCAGAAATGTCAGACCGGTCACAATCTCTCCTGCCGATTGCTGGACCAGATACGTTATTGTGCTCGATCCTGCGGACAAAACAAAGAAGGGCACCTTTTCTGCAAACAATCTCGCGGGACTGGTGCTAAGCAAGCCGCTGTCCCCGGTGGCCGCTGAAACGAAGCGTCCCAGCGGCCACCAGTCGAGCAGCAGCAATACGACAGGCAGCGTAACGACCATCGGCTTGGACAACAGTCCGAGTAAGAACAGACCGAGGACGCTCAGATATCTGCTAAGCACCGGCTTCTCGGTATAGTAAATATAGGCATATACGGTCAGCATCCAGAAAAACGCACTGAGAACATCCTTGCGTTCCGCCACCCAGGCGACGGACTCGACATGCAGCGGATGAAGAGCAAATAAAACGGCAACCACGGCACTTCTCAAAGGAGTCCCCGTTGCCCTTTTCAGAAAAAGAAAAAGCAATACACTGCTGGCAACATGCAGCAGCACATTAACAAGATGATGCCAGGCAGGCTCCAGACCAAACAACTGGATATCCATCATATGCGAAATCCAGCTCAACGGAATCCAGTTAGACTCATAGCCCGAGGTAAATGCCCAGCGGATTGCCTCAAAAGTTACGCCGGACTGAATATGGGGATTTGCATAAACTATGACAGGATCGTCCAGATTCACAAAGTCATGCCGCAGCACCGGACTGAATACTGCCAGGGTTATCAGCACGATCGCCGCAGGCAGCCAGATGTTCACCTTACTTCCATAAGCCTTCATCTTCAGCCACATATTTTAGTAATGCTCGATCCTGCGTATCATCGCCGCGTTAATCTCATTGAGCAGGTAGAGTGCAGAAGACGATCCTGCTGCCTCGAGATAACGGTATTCTCCCATGGCCCGTTCCCGTTGGCCGGCCTTCAGATATATAATCCCAAGAGAAAGGTGCGTCCTCTCGTTTTGCGGCTCAAATCGAAGCGCCTGTATACAGGCATCAATAGCCTGCCCCATCTCGTTTTTTTCGGAGTAGGCTGCAGCCAGATTCAGAAGAGCTATCACATAAGATGGCCGGGCTTTGAGTGATTCTTTAAATAGCCGGATGGCGTCATCTGCCTTTTTGTCATAAAGATTGGTAAGTCCAAGATTATTCAGGGCCAGATAGTTATTCTCAGTCACCTCTATGGCATGAGTCAGCAATGTGTAGCTGTTCTTCCAGTATCTCAGCTGCAGAGAGGTAAGCGTTACCATAACCACAAATCCGACAGCAGAAACGGTGGCAATTATCTTCTGCCTCGTCTGCCAGCGTTCGACAAGCTGCGGAAACCCCCAGGCGATAATGACAAACAGGCCGGTCAGGGGGATATAGGTATAACGATCTGCAATTGAATGCTGACCAATTTGAACCAGGCCGATCGCCGGCAACAGGGTGACCATGTACCAGAGCCATCCTGTAATCAGATAAGGGCTTGATTTCCTCAGCCGCAAAACCCAAAACGTTATCGCCCCAAGAAGGACCACTGACGAGCAAACCTGCACAAAGGAAGGTGCCGCCTCCACAAAGGGATAAAAGACGGAAAGACCTCTCGGCCAGATCATCCTGTAACTGTACTCAACATATGAAATACAGGCCCTGGCGGCTCTCTCAATCAATGAGTAGTCTGTCACAATCTCACCTGCGGCCTTTTGAACTGAGTAGGTGATAATGGCAGACCCTATAGACAGAACAAGAAGGGGGATCTTCTCGACACACAGCCGTGCAAATCTGCTTTTGAGTAAAGGGGGGCTTCCCTCCGTATCTGATGACAGGCGTCCGAGAGGCCACCAATCGAGAAGCAGCATTACGACAGGCAGGGTAACCACCATCGGTTTTGATAATAACCCCATTATAAATGAACTGACAACTGCCAGATATCTCACCATGCTCCGCTTTTCGCTATCGAGCACATAGAAATAAATCGTCAGCATCAAGAAGAATGTGCTGAGTACATCCTTCCGCTCCGACGCCCAGGCAACCGATTCAACATGCAAAGGATGCAACGCAAAGAGAAATGCAACCGCAGCACTTTTCAGGGGCGCTTTCGTTGCCCTTTTGAGAAACAGAAAAAGCAGAACACTGCTGGCAGTATGAAGCAATAAACTGACAAAATGATGGCCGGCAGGATTCATGCCGAACATCTGAACATCCAGCATGTGCGACATCCAGGTCAACGGTATCCAATTGGATTCGTAAGCCGAGGCAAAGGCCAGGCGGATTGCCTCAAGTGTAACTCCTGCCTGAATGTAAGGATTTCCGGTTACAATAATCGGATCGTCGAGATTAACAAAGTCATGCCACAGCACCGGGCTGAATACTGCCAGGGTGATCAGCGCAATGGCAAAGGCCAGATACCTCTCGAGTTTTCTGAATATAATCTGTATCTTCAGCACAGCTCTTGCAACAGGAGGATATGGGCTATTCCCCTAACTTCTCCGCCTTCCAGATAAGCTTCCGCCCGTCCTTGACGCCATAACCTACGGATTTGCCATCAGGAGTAAAGACCGTCTCAAATACCCGCTCGTACCCTGGATGCTGCCTGAGTATCGTTCCATCTGCATCCGCCACGACAACAAAGCGTTTATTTTTCTGGCGGGCCCGATAGACAAGATATTTCCCATCCGGGCTAAACTTTGGCAAAGTCACCCGATCGAAAACAGGCCCCTCTTTTCCATTGACCACAATAAGAAATCTCTCATTTTTTATCGCAACATATGCATGCCTGCTACCATCTTTGCTATACGTCAGATCAGCCCCTTCCTTATACAGGTTTTTTGCGGTCCCGTCATTATAAAAGGCCTGGTGCAGATAAGCACCATCTCTGCCGTGGATAAAGAGTCCAACACCCTTCTTATCAGGCCGAATAACAGGCAGCAATGGGGCAAATTGCCCTTTCGGCAGGAGTTCTTCCTTTCCGTTCAATACGATATAAAAATCCGTGCCTTTTCCTGCCATGTAGGTGAGTGCCGTGCCATCATTATTGAAGGCAAGGTTGTCAACGCCATCGTACAAAGGCCCCTCCTTCACGATATCAGGACGGCTAAAACTGAATTCGATCACTCTTTGTTTATTATTTA
The DNA here is from genome assembly GCA_016235245.1 of Nitrospirota bacterium. Lineage (NCBI taxonomy): Bacteria > Pseudomonadati > Nitrospirota > Nitrospirota bacterium. The sequence continues at coordinate 73,496 of JACRLO010000008.1, forward strand.
TGATATCGACAGCAGCAATTCTCGTCTTCTCGGGATTTACCGCAACCGGCACACCTCGAACTTTTCTGGCACCAAGCCGGTTGAATGACAGATCGGTTACATTCAATGCAATGCCTCCAGCTACATTTTCGACAGCAAGCAGCCGACTGGAATCACCACTGAAGGTCGCCTTATCCTGAAAGGAAACAGGCACTCCCGGACCTTTCTTGTCATCGATAAACATGTGCCATGTGCTCCCGATTTGTCCCTCATAGGCGATATGCCTGCTGTCAGGGCTAAAGACCGGCGGACCTTTATCATCAAAAGGTCCATGTTCTTTTCCATCAACTACGACAAACCATTTATCCTCGACCTTTGCACTGTATGCCACCCTTTGCCCATCCGGGCTTAGTGTGAGGCTGCTCGGTTCCAGTTCCTTATACAGCTTACCCCGCTTACCATTGTGAACAACACCGACTAAATTACCATGCTGCGAAATGTAAGCCACTCCCTTTCCGTACTGATTCATTTCTATCAGCATTTCAGCGGTCTTCTTCTCCGCCTCAGAAGTGGCATGACGCGCTAAAGGGTCTTCAGCAGATCCTGTTTCTTCATTTGCAGCAATAGTTGCAAGAAGGGTCGTTGTCGCACTGACCTTATTATTCACGGGAACAGCAACAGACTGAGCTTCAGGAACTGCAACAGACCGAGCTTCAGGAACTGCAACAGACCCGGACTTTGGTTGCTCCCTTTTACAGCCCGGAAGCAACAATACTATTGATAAACATATGGTCAGAATATATAGAGAACTATTCACTGCTTTAACCCTCCGCAATAAATTAAACAGGCTTTTATTCACGAAAAAAAGGCCCCACCTTATAAGCGGGGCCTTTTTTTCAATCAAATCTAACTATCAGTTATTAATAGACACCGCCCGGCGTATAGCCACCCATGCTCCTTGAACATATGCCGGTTGCTGTTCCGCACGTCGGTGTGTAGGTTGATGCGCCAACACTCCGAACTACCTGCGGCAGCGAAAGTCTGCGGATGAAGGC